>DATICC010000222.1:0-9201 GCA_035457045.1 Woeseiaceae bacterium
GAGCATGATGTCGAGCAGGACCAGGTCGAATTTGCCACTCAGGGCTTTCCTCAAGCCGTCGGGACCGGTCGCCGACTGATCCACTTCGTAGCCGTGATACACGAGCACGTCGGCCAGGCCGGTGCGTATGGCTTCCTCGTCCTCGACCACCAGTATGCGGTTTCGTTTCTTCATCACGGACCTACGGTATCACCGTGGCGCCATGTACGCCGCGGAGACATGTAAATTTTCTGTAAATAACGCCACGCAGGTTTTACCGGTTCCTGCCTGTGAGGCGCGATGCGCCGTGTCTACGATGGCACCTGTCATCAAACAGGCACCCAGGAGACTGATCATGGCACTCATCAATCGCATTGCGCGACTATTCAAAGCCGATTTCCATGCCGTCCTGGATCGCATCGAGGAGCCGGAACAGCTCCTCAAGCAGGCGGTCCGCGAGATGGATGAAGCGGTTCAGGCCACCGAGCACGCCATCAAGGTGTGCGCGCACGAACAACAGTCACTTCAATCGCGAAAGCAAGAGCTCGGCCAGACGCTTGCAGAGCTCGATCAGGAACTGGACCTTTGTTTTGCATCGAACAAGGACGACCTCGCGCGCGGGCTGGTCCGGAAAAAACTCGAAACACATCGCGTGCTGAAGCGCCTCAGGGCGGACGAACAGGCCAATGAAGAATTCCTTGCCGAACAGCGGGCCCAGCTCGACGAGAATCGCAGCACGTTCGAATCCCTGAAGCAGAAGGCTGACATATTTGCGCAGCGATCGGCACGCGACAGCAGGACCGTACATGGTGAGATTCAATGGCTCGCACAGGACCTGGTTGTCAGCGACAGCGAGATCGAGGTTGCTTTCCTGCGTGAGCAAAACGCAAGGAGGGCGTCATGAGCCGGCCCGGTTTCTTTCACGGCGTTGCCATTGCCGCAATACTGGGTTTCCTGGCGTCGGCTTTCATCGCGGTGTTGACTCCGTTCGTCGGGCTTGCTGCGGTCACGCGCCTGGTCATCCCCGGGCTCTCACTGCTCTACATCCTCTATCTGTTCAGCCGCAACGAGGAGAAGACCGGTCGCGTCACGAGTATCGCGCTGTGGAGCTCAATGGCGGTGATTACCTGGTGGCTTGCGCCTCCCTTGCCGTTCTACCTGGTTATTCATGCCGGCGCGATCTGGCTGCTGCGATCTCTTTATTTCTACTCGGGCGTCGTTCCCTCGCTCATGGACATGGCGTTGTCCGGCCTCAGTATCGTTGTAGCTGTCTGGGCGCTGTCGCGCACGGGCAGTGTGTTTCTCACCACCTGGTGTTTCTTCCTGGTACAGGCGCTGTTCGTTGCGATCCCGCCGTCGCTTGCTGCGCGAACTGCGACGACGCCGGTCAGCGCAAACGACGAGTTCGCACGCGCACGCCGTCAGGCCGATGCGGCATTGAAACAACTGATATCGCAGTAACAACCATCATCAAGAAGGCAGACAACGAGGATCCAGTCATGAAAACGAAACTTGTCGGAATTGCACTTTTCGCACTGACACTCGGCGCGGTGCTGTACTACCCGTCGCTGAGCGCCAGGCACCTGGTCGATCAATCGGTCGACAATTCGCGCACGCCTCTGGTCTCGCAAAAGCCGATCGTCGACGTGGTGTTTGTACTCGACACGACCGGCAGCATGTCCGGGCTCATCGACGCGGCAAAGGAGAAGATCTGGTCCATTGCAACGACCATGTCATCTGCAAAGCCGACGCCGGAAATTCGCATCGGCCTGGTCGGTTACCGGGACCGCGGCGATAGCTATGTGACCCGCATCGTCAATCTATCGAGCGACCTCGATTCGGTTTACGCCGCGTTGATGGACTTCCAGGCAGACGGCGGCGGCGACGGTCCGGAGAGCGTCAACAAGGCTCTCAACGATGCCGTGCACCAGATGGCGTGGAGCGAGGCCGAGCAGGCGTACCAGGTGATTTTTCTCGTCGGTGACGCCCCGCCGCACATGGATTACCAGGACGAAGTGCAGTACCCGGCAATCCTGGCGTCGGCCGCGGGGAAAGGCATCGTCGTCAATACGATTCAGTGCGGCAACATGACGGAGACGATCCAGCCGTGGACGCAGATTGCAAACCTCGGGCGCGGCAACTATTTCCAGGTGGAGCAGGCCGGTAGCGCGGTAGCAATGACGACACCGTACGATGAGGAAATCGCCACCCTGTCCGCGAGGTTGGATGACACACGTCTGTACTACGGCACAGCGGCGGAGAAGGAGAAGATGTCCGGCAAGATCGCCGCGACGCAGAAGCTGCACGAGGGTGCTTCACTGGCCTCGCGTGCCGGCCGCGGTGCATTTAATTCAGGCGAAGCCGGCATGGACAATTTCCTCGGCGAGAACGAGCTGGTCGAAGCAGTGGCCAGCGGCAGCGTCAAGCTCGAGGAACTGGACAAGGATGAGTTGCCGGAAGACTTGAAACCGATGGCGCCGGAAGCGCAGGTAGCCTATGTCGAGGAACTCGCACGCGAACGCAAGGAGCTCTCGGCCAAGGTGCGTGAGTTGGCCGATGCCCGCAGTGACTACATGAAAAAGAAGGTGGATGAAGCCGGCGGTGCACGGGACTCACTGGATCAGAAGATCTATGACACGGTAAGCCGCCAGGCTGAAGTTGCAGGACTGGTGTACGAAGATGGTCCGGCCTACTAAACCTGGCCGGGACAAAAAAAGGGGTCGAACCGAATAATCCTCCTCGACCAATCATGGCCGAGCAAGGCGGCATCTTCGAGGATTATTCGGTTCGACCCCTTTTTCTTACGGGTTGGGTCGGGCGAAGCGGGTACCGAAGAAATCGCCTTCGTTCCAGCGCGGCCTTTCCACAGTCGACGAGATCTGCAGTCCGATGCGCACGTTCGCCCGCGCGAAGCGCAGTGCAGACTCCCAGTCCACGGGCCGCGTGGCATCATCGCTTGGCCGGTGGTAGTGGGTGGCGAGGTGCTCGCGAAACGCGGCTTCGCCATCGATGGCCGGATCCTGGGATGTGAAGCCTGGCACCAGGTAAACAGCCGGAATGCCCTGGCGTACGAACGAGTACTGATCGCTGCGTATGAATATCACTTCTTCGGGTATCGGATCGGGCGTAAGCACGAATTGCTCGACGGCAATTGCCGGTGCAATTTGTGATTCAAGTGTCGAATGCTCGGCGCCGAAAGCGATGATATCCGCAAGCGGATAAAGGAACAGCGGCATGTCGAGATTGACGTTGGCGATAATCGACTCGGTGGGCACCGTCGGGTAGTGGGCAAAATAGTCCGAACCGAGGAGCCCCCGTTCCTCGCCGGTTACGGCAACAAAGAGGATGGAACGCTCCGGCCGCACCGGCATGGCGGCGAACGCTCGCGCTGCCTCGATCATCAGGGCCACGCCCATCGCATTGTCGTAATACCCGTTGTAGATATCGTCGCCGTTGACCGCGGTGCCGACACCGACATGGTCGAGATGAGCCGAATACACGATGTACTCGCTCGCCAGCAGCGGGTCGCTGCCGCGCAGGAGCCCGACGACGTTGGCGCTGGTGGCCTCCTCATGGCTCGTGTGCTGGGTCAACGTGACCTTGACGCCGAGAGCGGTCGACCTCGGACGCCCCGCATCGGCTGCATCCAGCGCCTCTTCGAAAGTGATCGGCGTTCCGTCGAACAGTTCGGCCGCTGTCGGAACGTTGATTGTTGCATTACCCTGGATCTCTGCATGGTAGTCGGCGACATTGCCGGACAGGTTGATCCATGACATCCCGGGCTGGACGCCTGCATTCAGCGTCAGTCTCTCCCACGGAACGCGCTTCTGGTCGACGCGTGAGCGCAAGCCGATGTAGCCGACGGCGCCGCGACGAACCATCTCCTCGGCTTTGGTCCGCCCGGATGAATAGAATGCTCTTTCATTGTGCGGGAAATTGGCCGGGGCACCGCTGAACAGCGCCACGATCTTGCCGCTCACGTCTATCCCGTCGTAGTCCGAATAGTCCATGTCCGGAGCGTGAACCCCGAAACCGACGAAAACGACATCTGCGGTAATGCTCGATTCGGCCCGCAGGTCATCTCCCGACATGACGAATTCGTCTTTCCAGGTCAGCGCGGAATCGCCGTCGTCCTTGTGCAGGGTCACGGCCGCGCGGCCGGTATCGAGGCGGTTCGCGGTCAGCGGTACGTTCTGGAACCAGCCGTCCTCGCCGGCCGGTTCGAGGCCCAGTGCCGCGAACTGATCCGCAACATAGGCTGCGGCATCATCATAAGCGGCAGTGCCGGTCATCCGGCCCTGCCTGACATCGCTTGCCAGGAAATCCAGATGGCCCTTGAGAGTGTCGAGCTTCACGGTCGCAAGCGCCGCGTCCAGGTCGCCGACGGAGCGGACTCCGTCCGAGCCCGTGTCGTCCCCGTTGCGGCTGCAGGCAGCCAGAGTACAGGCAAGAAGAACCATCAAACAGGGCAGGGTATTGAGGCGCATCGGCGTATCCGGCGAAAGCAAAGGTTCCGGATAATAGCATCATGCTTTGCGCACAGGCTCCACTGTCTTACACTATGTCGCCGCCATCGCAGCGGCATCACATGTTCCGGGTCTTCGATACAAAAAACTCCAGGGAGGCGCTATGAACAGTTCCGTAACTATTCATCCGGCTGTCGACAACGGCATCATGCCGGCGCGTGCCGGATTCCAGGGAGGCACACTCGTCTGCCTGTGCAGGAATGATCCGGTAGAGATTGCGGTCGGCAGCCAGTCGGCACATAACCACGTTTGCGGATGTACACGTTGCTGGAAACCGGCAGGCGCAAGGTTTTCCATGGTTGCGGTCGTACCCAGAGCCAAGGTCAAGGTCACGGCCAATCGCAAGAACCTGAAAGTCGTCGATGAGAGTGCGGTCATCAAGCGCCACGCTTGCAAGGTTTGCGGGGTGCACATGGTCGGACGTATCGAGAACAAGCAGCATCCGTTCTTCGGCCTGGACTTCATTCATACCGAAAGATCGCCACAGAGTGGCTGGTCGCCGCCGGAATTCGCCGCGTTCGTCTCGTCAATTATCGAGTCGGGTGAAAAGCCGGAGAACATGGCAGCGATTCGTACGCGCCTGAAGGAAATCGGACTGGAACCCTACGATTGCCTGTCGCCGCCATTGATGGATGCCATCGCAACGCACATGGCCAAAGCGGCCAGCAAGGTCAAGAAGAACAGCAAGAAGAAAAGCAAAAAGAAAAAGAAGAAGGCGGCCAAGCGCTAGACCGGTCGTCGCCCCGACGTCCACTTTTGCTCAGACACCAAGGAAGAAAATCGAATGAGTATGTCGATATACGATCACGTCATAGCTCCGCTGTCGAAGATGCTCAAGAACCTCGATGCGGTGGTTAGCAAGTCCGAGGCCTACGCTGCGGAACACAAAATCGAGCCTGCTGCGCTGATCCAGGCACGGCTGTTTCCCAACATGTTGCCATTCGTCTTCCAGATTCGGATTGCAACAGACACAGCAAAGGGTGCTGCGGCGAGGTTGTCCGGAAACACTGTGCCGAAGTGGCCAGACGACGAGGAAACGTTTGCCGACGTGCATGCGCGAATTCGCAAGGCCATAGATTTCCTCGCGACCTTCAAGCCCGCGCAGTTCGAAGGTGCGGAAAAGCGCAACATCGAATTGAAGCTGGGTCCGCGCGAAGTAAAGTTCACAGGGGCTGCTTACATCACAGACTTCGTGATCCCGAATTTCTACTTTCACGTGACGACCGCTTACGCCATCTTGCGGCATAACGGAGTCGACGTCGGCAAGAAAGATTATCTGGGCGATACCGCTTAGCGGCTACTCTTCGATACGTGACCGGGGCGCTGCCGGCTGTTGAAGTCCTTCGACTGCCAGGGCCGCGGCCTGCCTGTTACCGTGGGACTCATCCTGATGCATAACCGGACTTTGAATCGACGGCGCTTGCTGGCAGCCGTTTTCGCCGGCGGAATGATGCCGCTTTCTTCAGCTTGCAGCGACGAGAACCCGTGTGACCCGGAGTTACGGAACGCGTTGCTCTGGGCCGTGGCCTGGAAGCAGTCCGCGGCAGAATACGGCGCGTTGTGTTACCAGGCCTACAACGTCGCGCGCATGCAACTCGAGCTTGCGATCGCTGCGGTGCAGGACAAGCCGCTGGCCGTGATCACCGATATGGACGACACGATACTGCATGCCGGGAGTTACTGGGGCCATCTGGTATCGGGAAACCGGGATTTCTTCGATGACGCCATCTGGGACGAGTGGATTCCGAAAAACCTCGTAACCGCCGTCCCTGGTTCTCTCGATTTCCTGCAGTTCTGCCACGCGAATGCAGTCGAGGTCTTCTACGTAACCAGCCGCGACCAGGGCGAACAGAGCTTCGAACTGGCATTGGGGCATCTGCTTAAACTGAATTTTCCGTATGCCGATGCAGAGCACCTGATCGTATTCCGCGATACCTCCGACAAGTCGCCGGCCAGGGAGAGGATTGCAAAGACGCACGAAATAGCGATGCTGATCGGCGATAACCTGAACGACTACAAGCGGGATTATTACGTGACCGACGTCGAGCAGCGTATGGCACTGATGCAACGCGACCGTGGTGACTTCGGACGAAAATTCATCGTTCTGCCGAATCCGACCGATGGCCACTGGGTCAGGGCAATCTTCGGCGAATCCGAACCGGCGCCGACGGATGTCAATCGAAGAAAACTGAGGGCTGCGGCCACCCGCCTCGCCTGGGACGGCCGCTGAGCGTGACTCACCCTGCAAAGACAGCAGCGGAGGACACGCGCGAAGGCGTCATCTGCGCGCTGCTGGCATACCTGATCTGGGGTGTACTGCCGGTCTATTTCAAAGTGGTGGGAACGGTCGCGCCACTCGAGGTGCTCGCGCACCGTGTCATCTGGGCCGTGCCGTTTGGTGCGGTGATCATCCTGGCGCGACGGCAGGGTCCCGAGGTATGGCGGGCGATGACCGATCCCCGCATGCTGGCCTTGCTGACTGTCTCAGCTCTCATGATCGCACTCAACTGGCTGATCTACATCCTCGCTGTGCAACGGGGCCAGATCTTCCAGGCGAGTCTCGGTTATTACATCAATCCGCTCATGTATGTTGTCGTCGGCGTGGCTTTTCTCGGTGAGAGGCTGCGCCCCTTCCAGATGGTGGCGGTGGTGCTGGCGACGATCGGGGTCACCATTCTGACTTTCATCGGCAAGGAAATTCCATGGATTGCCCTGTCGCTGGCAATACTCTTTACAGGTTACGGGGTCATCCGCAAGCGGGTCGCCATCGGCGGCATGTCCGGGCTGTTTGTCGAAACGCTGGTGTTGTTCCCGCTCGCCATTTCCTGGTGGCTCTTCTTAATGGCCGCAGGCGCGTCCGCTTTTTCCGTCGACGGCCCGTTGTTGTCGTTTCTCCTTGTGCTTGCGGGCCCGATCACCGTCCTGCCTTTGCTTTTTTTCGTTCTTGCAGCGCGGCGATTGCCGCTGTCCCTGATCGGTTTCCTGCAGTTCATCGCTCCCACACTGCAGTTCGTCATGGGACTCCTGTACGGCGAAGTACTGACCATGGCACATGCGTTGTGTTTCGGTCTGATCTGGATAGCGGTGGCCTTCTTCGTAGTGGATGCCTGGCGATCTGGCAGCAGGCCTGCGCAAGCCGTTCGTTGACCCTCTGCTCGGGCACCATCAGTGCCGGACACCGATCGAATCGGGACAAGATCCGCGCGTCGCGCTACAGCCCGGAGTTTGATTCGGCGATCTCGCGCGCTTTTTCCTCCTGCTCCAGTTTTTCTGCGCGTTCCGCAAGATAATTCTGGAAGATCTGACGCAACGTCAGCAGGAATGCGATTGCAAGAAACAGTGTTACCAGCATCCCCCAGAGCAGAAATGTATCGTTATCCACGGCAGCTACTTCTTCTGGCAGAGCAATTTGAAGTAAATGCCGAAACAAAGCAGCGCCGGAACCCACATGGCGGCAAACATGCCTTGCTCGTGGTTTCCCGTAAACCACAGGTAGACACCAAGTACGAACGCAATCGCACAGGCTATCAGGATGAGTATGTCGGCTTTGCTGGGCATTTCAGCAGATCTCCGGGACATCAGCACTCAAGTATTGGCCAGGCGGCCGGGCATGTCGAGTGCAGGGGGAAACATGCGCCGTCTGTCACCTAATGCAGTGGTTTGTCGAGGAATGGTTCCGCAGGCCGGCGTGGTGGCAACGGGCTGAGCGAGGGCAGTGGCGGTTGCCATGCCTCGAGCCAGGCGACGATCGGCGCGAACTGTTCGATGTCGTCTCGTACACGGTGCGGCGGCATCTCGTATATGCCAATTCCATTGTCGGCTGCGAAAACGAAGTTCTGGCTGTCTCGAACCGTTGCGATCAGCGGGATCTGCAAGCTGGTGAGAAAACGCATCAGCTGCATCAGGCTCCTGGTGTTCCTGCGGGTCCGGTTGGCCACGACGCCGAGTTGGCGGTTGCGGCGGTCGATTCTCGTAACCAGCAGGAGTTCTGCGATGAAACGTGCGGCGAACCGGGTGTCAATGGCGGACGGCATGACGGGAATCAGGATATTGCTGGCATCGTAGGTGAGATCGAAGAGGTCGGGATTCTCGATCGCCGCAGGCGTGTCGATGATCAGGCGTCTTGTCTCCTGCGGCACCCTGAGATGCCAGCTCGGCACCGCCTGCATGGTCTTCTTGTGTGCGCAGATACCGTGTACCGGTACGAGCGATGACCGGCGCCGCTCTATCCAGCGCATGCTGTAACCCTGCGGATCGCAGTCCAGCAGCGCCGGTGACGAACCCTTGACGGCGAAATAACTTGCGATATTGGTCGCAATAGTGGTCTTGCCACAGCCGCCCTTCGGATTCAGCACAACGATTTTCTGCAGATCGTTGCGATTGGTCGACGTCAGCATGGTCATACCCGGCCAACCCCTTGCCCGATGTGTCGACGGCATCATACGCCGGGGCGGCGCAGGCCGCGAGTTACCCGGCGGTGACAGTAACCCTGATTACTGTCACCATGACTTTGATTGAGGCTTGCCGTCACCGGGGATCGGTAGGGAAGGAGACACGTGGATATCAGCAAACGGGTGGCACCGGAAACCTGCGCAGCCCAGGCGCTGCATTTCGTGGACAGCGTCACTGGCGCGATCATACCGCCGATCCAGCCGTCGACGACCTTCGCGCGGGACAGCGAGTACGCGTTGATCTC
>DATICC010000223.1:0-3387 GCA_035457045.1 Woeseiaceae bacterium
AGCCAGCGGTCGATGTCTTCGAGATCCTGCACCTGCAGTGTGCCTGCGGCCTGTTTGAGTCGCAGCACGTTGCCTATGTACAAATAGCGGCTACGGTAGTAATTGGTTATGGCGGCGTAGACGGCGAACTGGGAATTCAGCACGTCCACGATCGTGCGTGTACCGACCTCGAATCCGGCTTCGGTCGCTTCCAGTGCGGTGCGGCTCGATTCCACGGCCTGCTTCAATGCCTGTACACGGCTGATTTCCGCGAGTACCCCGAGATACGCGTCGCGGGTCTGGCGTTCGGTCTCGCGGGCTACCCGTTGCAGTTGTTCCCGGGAGGCTCGGTGCAAATACACCGCTTCGCGCACCCGCGACGACGTGCGCCCACCGGAAAAGATCGGCAAGCTCAGCTGGACAGCAATCGAGTCGCCCAGACTGTCGCTCTCGGTCGGGAACACCGGCCCGACACTGAACTGGGTTGTGCCGGATTGTTCGGAATAACGCCGGCCGGCAACCAGATCGATCGTCGGATAATGACCGGTACGCCGAAAGGATATCTCGTCGCGTGCAACCTGTTCGCTAAGGCGGCTGGACACGACCGCAAGATTCTGCGACATGGCAAGGTCGACCCAGCTTGCTTCGTCTGCAGGATTGGGTGACGCCAGCGGAAACTCGTCTGTGGGCGCTGCCAGCGAGGCTACGTATTCGCCGGTGATTTCCCGCAGAAACTCCCGAGAGGTAGCCAGGGTCCGTTTGGCGGCGATCTCGTCTGCCACGGCCTGGTCGTGGGCTGCTTGCGACTCCTGCACATCCGTGATGGCAATCAGGCCGACCTCGAACCGCTGTTTGGCCTGCTCAAGCTGGCGTGCAATAGCCAGCCGGTTCGCGTGGATCGACGTCAAAACGTCTTCGGCTCCAAGCACTTCGAAATAGCGCGTCGCAACACGAATCATCAGGTCCTGCTGCGCCGCTTCGTAGTCCGCTTCGGCACGAGCAACCACCTTGTTTGCTTGCTTGAGACCGACGATCTGGTCCCAACGAAATACCGTCTGGCGAATGCCCAGGTCCCAGGAGTTCGAATCGATGTCCGATCCGAAGGGTTCGGTGGTAATGCCGCCTACTGTATCGACGATCAGCTGGTTACCGTTGGCTTCACTGGTGCCGTACTGGGCATTGCCAACTATCTGCGGGAGCAGCAAACCACGCGCCTGCGGATAGGCTTCCGATGCTGCGAGCCGGCGCGCGTCCGACTCGTGTATCAGCGGATCGCTCTGCAACGCCTGCTGGTAGACCTCCAGCAAGGACGCTGCCTGCGCCTGGGGCGCCAGGATGGCAGCCAGCGCAGCAATCGCCAGGCAACGGATTTCGTGGAGTTTTTTCATGGTATCGCTTCCGTAGATTGGGGGCCGCGAGGGCCTCCGTGAAGGTGTTATGGTCAACTATATCACTAAATCAGTCAAGCTCCGCCCGGGCCGGCGAGGGCCCGGTTTTCGTTCGGTACTGCGCTCAGTATCGCGCGATCGACGGATCCACGGTCTGTGACCAGAGGTCGATCCCGCCGCTGACATTGGCGACGCGCCTGAATCCGCAGGCCTTGAGGTATTGAGCGACCCGCCGGCTTCGTGCGCCGGAATGACAAAGAACCGCGGTCGGCAACTCCGGGTCCAGTTCTCCCAGCCTTTCCGGCACCCCGGCCATTGGAATATGAATAATGTCACCGACGGTCGCCGTTTCGAGCTCCCAGGTTTCTCGGACGTCCAGTAACTGCCAAAGTTCGCCGGACAGCCTGCGGCTGATCAATTCGGCTGGCTCGATTTCTTCGATCATCGGATGCGGAATCCGGGCCCCAAAGTCAGTAGATGCCACAGGACGCAATCCGGTTTCAACAACATGAGATCCAGGGCCCGTCAGAAGCGAAACTTGCTGTGAACCGGAAAGTTCACGAGCGGAGCGAGGCGGGTTTCGAAGAGCACCTTGCTGGCCCACCCGGAATCGTCCTGGCGAACCACAAGGCGCGCCTCCTGCACTGGTGGTTCGCCAACGACCACGAACAGCCTGCCGCCCGGTCGCAATGCCGAGACGAGCCGCGGGTCGAAACGGGGAAGCGTAGCCGTGACAGCGATTGCATCAAAAGCCCCGGAGGGTAGTTCCTCGCAGGCATCCATGCGGCTCAGCTGGACATTGGTAATGCCCGAGTCCCGCAGTTTCCCGGCTGCTGCCGAGACAAAATCGTCGTATATGTCCACGCTGTGCACAGACGCAGCCAGGCTCGCCAGGCAGGCTGTGATGTAAGCGCTGCCCGTGCCGATTTCCAGCACCTCGTCACCCGCTGCGACCGCAAGTGACTGCAACATCCTGCCCTCGACGATCGGTGTCATCATTTTCTGCCCATGCCCGATCGGAATCCCGGTATCGGCGAACGCCAGGTGCCGAAAGCTTTCCGGTACGAAATTCTCGCGTGGGACATCCGACATTACGTCGAGTACCTGCAGATCATGGACGTCCCAGGCCCTGATCTGCTGGACCAGCATCTGGCGGCGTGCGAACTCGGTATCCATGCAGTCTGATTCCTGTAATCTCTTGTTATCGCTGGAGAAAGTACTCCGAACGTGATGCGCGGGCGGGATGGTTCAAACGCCAGCCATGCGGGGCTTTCAGAATTATGGTGAATTGCTGCGGTGCGACGTAATGGCTGGGATATGCTTCATGCTGAATCCGGATTCTGCTCGACAACACCAAGAATCTCCAACGAAGGAGATCCGTCACGAGCGCTCAATAATAACAAATGATCGTTTCACGGCATCACTCAGGGATGGACGAGATTTGAGCCGCGACCTTCCAGAACTTGATCCTCGCGCGCAACCTCGCGTGGGCGGCCGAATGCCGGCGCTGAAAAAGCCATGTCATCGATAATGCTGACCATAATTCTCGCAGCGACGCTGGCGATGGCGGTTGGCGGCATGCTGCTCCTCTGGCGCAGCAATCGGAGGACGGAGCGCCGGCTGGGCGCATTGAACAGCGAGCTCATCGCTGTGTCGGGCGACGCGTCCGTGGGGCGGCGGCTGCCCGCGACCGGGGACGGGGAGATTGCCCGGCTCGCGGATACCATCAATCGGCTGTTCGACGCGCTCGGTCAGCGTGACGAGGAAATCCAGGATCGCGACAAGCTGTTCATAGACTTCGCGCGGACCCTTCCGGAAATCGTGCTGGTGCACGACGAACGCATATTGCTGGCGAACGACAGTGCGGCTGCATTGATCGGCGTGAGCGCCGATCAGCTGGAAGGCCGGGACGTTGCAGACCTGGTCAAGCCGGCCTACCGTGCTCTGTTCCGCAAGACGATGGCCAAGCACCTCGCGGGCGAAAGCGTGCCGCGACGTCTCGAGATTCAGCTTATCAATG
>DATICC010000224.1:0-2538 GCA_035457045.1 Woeseiaceae bacterium
CTTGTCTCTGTGGCCGGTTGTCACCGTGTCAGCAACCGCAATAGTTCTGGCTGCCTATGCCACCGCGATCGCGATCAACCTGTGGCGTGGCCGAAGGCACATTGCCTGTGGTTGCAGCTTTACGCCGGACACCGGCGAGCAGTCGTTGTCGTGGACGCTGGTGCTGCGCAACCTGCTGCTCGTGCTGGCGGCCGCGGCGACCTTGCTGCCGCAAACTCTGCGTCCGCTGTCAATCGCCGACCACGTCGTCCTTGTTCTCGCCTTGCTGGTCGTCATGCTCCTGCACACGGCAGTCATGCAATTGTTGCGCAACCGCGGCGCATTCCGGGCATGGACCAAAGCGCATGAATGAAACGCTGCTGGTGTCCAATATCGTGCTCTGGTGCGTGGTCATTGCGCTGGTCGTGGTCGTCATTGCACTGGCCCGGCAGGTCGGTCTGCTGCACGAACGGGTCAGCCCTGCAGGAGCATTGCTGCCGACCAATGGCCCCAAGGTCGGCGAGGTCACGGCGCCCATGGACCTGCACGGATTGAACGGTGAGCCGGTCCGGTTAGGCGGGGTTGATCCTGACGGGCGGCCTACCCTGGTGCTGTGGGTTTCTCCCACCTGCCCCGTCTGCAGGGCGCTGGTGCCGACGGCCCGTTCATTGTCCTCGCACGAGAGGCTGCGCCTGGTATTTGCGAGCGACGGCGACACGCTCGAAAGACATCGGGCCTATGTTGCAAGTCTTGATATCGAAAACTATCCCTATGTCCTGTCCCAGGCACTGGGCGTTGGCTACGCCGTCGGCAAGTTGCCGTTTGCCGCGCTCATCGGTGCCGACGGCATCCTGAAGAGCAAGGGACTGGTTAACAACCGCGAGCATCTCGAGAGCCTGGTGGAATCCATGGAGTCCGGCATACCGTCCCTGCAGGATTATGTGCGCATCGCGGAGTCGGAGTCCGCTCGTCACCTGACGGAGCAAGCGTCATGAAGGATCCGGAATTGATTGACAGGGCCATGCGCTGGCTGGACGCGGGTGCGAACCGCGGCACCCGGCAACTTGCGCGACACACGTCGCGACGCAGTTTTATCGCACGCCTTGGCGCGGCGATCGCAGGAATGGCCATGCTGCCGTTATTGCCGGTGGTACGGGCGCTTTCGGCGGAGAGTTTGACGGAAACCGGGGACCCGCAGAGCTGCGATTACTGGCGCTATTGCGCCATCGACGGCACCTTGTGTTCCTGTTGCGGCGGCACGTACAGGAGCTGCCCGCCCGGTGCGGAGCCTTCACCGATCACCTGGGTCGGAACCTGCCGCAATCCGGTCGATGACAAGGATTACCTGATCTCCTACAACGACTGTTGCGGAAAGACCGTGTGCGACCGTTGCGGCTGCCATAACACGGAAAGGGAGAAACCGGTGTATTTCCCGAGCAAATCCGGTGCCGTGTTGTGGTGCTTCGGTACGAAGAATCGAGCCTACCATTGTACGGTCGCGGCTGTACTCGGAGAGGCATCCGAGGCCGACTGATGGCGTTGCCGGCACTGTTACGTCTCTCGGCAGTGCTCGCAATCGGCGTCGCGGCGTCGCAATCCCGGGCGGATCCACGCGCCGACTACCTGTTGCATTGTGGCGGTTGTCACCTCGCCGATGGACGCGGTGCGCCACCCGAGGTGCCGACGCTCATCGCCACGCTCGGACCCATCGTGTCCAGCCAGGAAGGCCGCGACTACATCGTCCGTGTACCGGGCGCATCGCAGACCCCGTTGAGCGACGAGCAATTGGCGGCGGTAATGAACTGGGTATTGACCGGGTTCAATGTCGACACCCTCGACGCGAACTTCAGGCCGTTGACCGGTATCGAGGTGGGCAAGGCGCGGCGCCGCGTGTTGGCGGATCCGCTGCGCTATCGCGGGACCCTTTGGCCCGACTACGACTGATCAAAAAAAAGCCCCGCTGCGCAGGGCCTGATTTTCTGGAGCGGGTGAACGGGCTCGAACCGTCGACCTGTACCTTGGCAAGGTACCGCTCTACCAACTGAGCTACACCCGCAGTCCGATGTTGATTACGCCTGAATTCCGCTGCCGTCGATGGTACCACGCGCCAGCATCATTCCCGCAGAGGGGCGCTGATTGTAGCCGCTCATCGTCGACTGTCAAGGACCCTGCCGCCTGCGCTGGCGGCCGCGAGGGCAAGCTCGGCCGCGGCGCGGCGACAGGAGATTACCGGTCGTGCTGCATCGCCGGCCAGGCCGCCCGAAGGTACACGAACATCGACCAGAGAGTCATGCCGACGGCAAAGAGCAGCAGCACGAATCCGGCGCTGTAGATATCGACACCCAGGATCGGTTCTTCGTACACCATGAATGCGATGCCGAACATCTGCAATGTGGTCTTGACCTTGCCACCCCAGGATACGGCGACGTTGGCACGCTCGCCTATCGTCGCCATCCATTCGCGCAAGGCAGAGATCGTGATCTCGCGACCGATGATGATGATGGCGATGATGTCGACGTACCAGTCCGGGTCCTGCTGCACGAGCAGTACCAGGACGAT
>DATICC010000225.1:0-4060 GCA_035457045.1 Woeseiaceae bacterium
CTATGCGCCACAGATCGGCTACGCGGGGCTCGTTTCCGAGTTGTTCGGCATCGAACTCGCCAAGTCACACACGCGCGCGGACTGGTCGCGGCGCCCGTTGAGCCCGGAGGTGCTGCACTACGCATCCGAGGACGTCGAGTATCTGTTGCCGGCTTTCGATCTGCTGCAAGAGCGGCTCGATCGATGCGGACGCCTGTCGTGGGCCGAGCAGGACTCCATGGACCTTCTCGACAGTACGCTTTACGAAGTCAATCCCGACACGGCCATCGAGCGCGTCAAGGGCGCGAAGAATTTACGCGGTGCTGCCCGCGCCATCGCGAGCGGCCTTGCAGAATGGCGCGAAAAGGAAGCCGTACGCCGCAATCGCCCCCGCCAATGGATACTGCGCGATGCCGTGTTGCTGGACATCGCGCAGTCCAGGCCGACTTCAAGAAAGGCACTGCTGGCTATCCAGGATGTTGCGGAAACCACCGTTCTGCGCGCCGGCGGAGAATGGCTCGACATCATATCGAGTGCCGCGACCGCAAGCAGCGGTTACGAGCCGCCGCCGAGGCCCGACGAGCAACAGAAAGCTTTACTGAAGAGACTGCTGCAGGCGGTAATGGCGTGTGCCACTGAACTCGGAATATCCGCAGAAACAGTGACACCCAGGAAGGAACTCGCACTCCTGATCGAAGGGCGGCGAAACCTGCGCGTCCTTCGAGGCTGGCGGCGCGAGCTGATCGGTAAGGACCTCCTGGCTATGCTCTGACGTGAGTGGCTGGCCGCATCATGCGCGTTTGGCCTGCAGGCTGCCTGTCAGCCTTGCGTAGACTTCGTCGACACTGCCGTCGGCGTCGATTGTTAACAGTTTGCCGCGCTTGCGATACCAGCTGATAAGTGGCTCTGTCTGCTGCCGGTAAACGTCGAGGCGATTGCGTATGGTCGCCTCGTTGTCGTCGTCACGCTGCACCAGTTCTCCGCCTGCCTGGATGCATGCATCCAACTCCTCCTTCGGGGAGAAGTAAATATTGAGCAATTTTCCGGTCGCGGAACAGGTTCGGCGGCCCGTGAGTCGTTTCAGCAGAATCTCCGGATCGACGTCCATCAATACCGCCGCGTCCAGCGGCACTTCCAGTTCATCGAGCAGTTCCTCGAGATCGAGAGCCTGCTTCTCCGTACGCGGGAAGCCGTCGAGAATGAAGCCCTTTGCTGCATCCGGCTGCGCCAGCCGTTCGCTGATTATGCCGAGCATGATCTTGTCGGAAACCAGGTTTCCTGCTTCCATTATCGACTTTGCCTGTTTGCCGAACCGCGTTCCGGCAGCCACCGCAGCGCGCAGCATGTCGCCTGTCGATATCTGCGGAACACGCTTCTCCGCCATGAGCTTCTGGGCCTGGGTGCCCTTGCCCGATCCTGGCGCCCCTAGCAAGACTATGCGCATCGATTTGCTTCCCTGACGAACGGCAACCTGAATGTTGCAGGGCGGCCTAAGCTACCCGCTCTTCCAGGACAGGTCAAACTGCCGTAGCGATGAAGTTTCGGCTATGCTCACATGCCGCCACTGAAAAAAAAGGCCCGAGCAAAATGCGGAAGATGAATGCGTTTTATGCCCAGTCCGGCGGCGTCACCGCCGTTATCAACGTGTCTGCCTGCGCTGTCATACAGACCGCTCGACGGAATCGCGGGCGTATCGGCAACGTATATGCGGGCAGGAATGGCATCATCGGCGCACTGACCGAAGACATGATCGATACGAGCAGGGAAACATCTGCGGCTATCGCCGCTCTCAGACACACTCCGGGCGGTGCTTTCGGGTCGGCACGATACAAGTTGAAGGGGCTCGAGGAGAACCGCGCGGAGTACGAGCGGCTGATCGAAGTATTCAAAGCGCACGATATCGGCTACTTTTTCTACAACGGCGGCAACGATTCTATGGACACTGCGCACAAGGTGTCGCAGTTCAGCAAGCACATGGGGTTCCCGGTCGTTTGCCTCGGCATCCCGAAGACAGTCGACAACGACCTGCCAGTTACCGACAACTGCCCGGGTTTCGGCTCGGTCGCCAAGTACGTCGCTGTCTCCACGCGTGAAGCAGCCCTCGACGTGCTGTCAATGTCCAAGACGTCGACGAAAGTGTTCGTACTCGAAGTGATGGGAAGGCACGCGGGATGGATTGCCGCCGCCGGAGGGCTAGCTGGTTCGAAACCGGGAGACGCGCCGCACATCATTTTGTTCCCGGAAATTCCTTTCGACCAGGATGCCTTTCTCCGTCGCGTCAAGGATTCGGTAACACGGTATGACTACTGCGTGATCGTAGTCAGCGAAGGTGCGCATTATGCCGACGGCCGATTCCTGGCCGAAGCCGGTACCCGCGACGCATTCGGCCACGCGCAACTCGGCGGCGTCGCCCCGGTGGTTGCCAATATCGTGCGCGAGCACCTCGGTTACAAGTATCACTACGCGGTGGCCGATTACCTGCAGCGCTCTGCCCGGCACATTGCATCGGCGACCGACGTACGCCAGGCCTACGCGGTCGGCGAGGCGGCAGTGAGAATGGCCCTGGCAGGTAATACCGCGGTCATGCCGGTCATCACGCGTTTGTCCGATCAGCCTTACCGTTGGCGCATCGACCAGGCGCCGCTGGAGAAAATCGCCAACAAGGAGAAAATGCTGCCGCGACGATTCATCAGCCGCGACGGCTTCGGCATCACCGAGGCCTGCCGCCGGTACCTGTCTCCGCTCATCCGGGGCGAGGATTATCCTCCATATTTCAATGGTTTACCGAAGTACACAAGCCTGAGGAACGTGCCGGTGAAGAAAAAGCTCGGCACAAAATTTGTGGTATGATGCGCCGCCCGTCGCGGGCGGGTTGCCGACAGGCAAGCCCCGGAGCAGCGACAGGTACAGCAAAAAAAAGCAATCATAAGCCGCATCTTGCGGTACGTAACTGACTTGTTTTCGCTTTGCCCCAGGCGCAATCGTGCCGGGGGTCAGTCACATGATCGGGAGACAATCTGATGACAAATGAGATGGCGCTATGGCTAGCCATTGGTGCGGGCGTTCTCGCGGTGCTTTACGGCATTGTATCCACGCAATGGATTCTGAAGCAGCCCGCTGGCAATCAACGCATGCAGAGCATTGCGCAAGCCATCCAGGAAGGCGCCGGCGCTTACATGAACCGGCAGTACACGACCATTGCGTTTGTCGGAGCAGTGCTGTTCGCGGTGCTCGGCGTTGCGCTTGACTGGCTGACGGCCATCGGTTTTGCAATCGGTGCCATTCTCTCCGGGCTCACGGGATACATCGGCATGTTCGTGTCGGTGCGAGCGAATGTGCGTACTGCCCAGGCTTCGACCAAAGGCGTTAATGCGGCACTCAACATCGCGTTTCGCGGCGGCGCCATCACGGGCCTGCTGGTAGTCGGCCTCGGACTGCTCGGCGTCGCCGGATATTATCTCGTGCTCGGCAAGATGGGAGCCACTACTGACCATGCCATTCATGCGCTCGTAGGGCTGGCTTTCGGCGGCTCGCTCATCTCGATATTCGCGCGACTCGGCGGCGGCATATTCACCAAGGGCGCCGACGTCGGTGCCGACCTGGTCGGAAAAGTCGAAGCCGGCATACCAGAGGACGATCCGCGAAATCCGGGCGTCATCGCCGATAACGTGGGCGATAACGTCGGCGATTGTGCCGGCATGGCTGCCGACCTGTTCGAAACCTATGCCGTTACCATCATTGCGACGATGCTTTTGGGCAGTCTCGTTGCCGAAACTTTCGGCGCTACGGCCATTATTTACCCGCTGGTCCTTGGAGCTGTTTCGATCGTTGCATCGATTATCGGCACGTTCTTCGTGCGCACGTCCGATGGCGGCAAGATCATGGGCGCGCTGTACAAAGGCATGATCGTCGCCGGCGTCCTTGCTGCCATCGCATTCTACTTCATTACCGACAGCATGATGGCCGCCACCGGCAATGCCATGGGCATTTACGGCTCGGCACTTATCGGACTCGGCCTGACTGCGGCGATGGTCGTGATCACGGAGTACTACACCGGTACCGAATTCAAACCCGTCAGGAC
>DATICC010000226.1:0-2958 GCA_035457045.1 Woeseiaceae bacterium
GTATGCGCATTTCGATAGATATATGCGCATATTTATGCGAGACCATCCATGCCGAATTCCTCGGAAGTGCAGTCGGTCCGTCGGGACGCCATCCGCCAGCTGCTGCAGAAAAGACCGGCTGCCACTCAGAAGTCGCTTGTCGAGGCCCTGGTAGAGAGGGGCTTTGTCGCGACCCAATCCAGCGTCAGCCGGGATCTGCGTGAAATCGGCGCGATCAAGACCGCCGGTGGGTATGCGTTGCCTCGCCCCGCGGCTGCCGGTGACGAGGAGCTCGCACAGGTTGCAGACCTGCTGGTCGACCTGAAATCCGCCGGACCGAATCTGCTGGTCATCCGCACGGAAACGGGCGCCGCGCAACGTGTGGCGCTGGCTCTCGACCGATGCAAGTGGCCTGAGATCGTCGGCAATGTCGGCGGTGACGACACCGTATTCACCGCCACAGCCAGCGCTGCCGCGCAACGAAATCTCATCACCAGGATCGGGCACGCCACGTCCCGGCACTGGTAACTGCCACATACACACCGGAGTCAGTCGTGAGCGTCGACCGCAGTCCCATTATTCTCGCCTTTTCCGGCGGTCTCGATACGTCGTTTTGCGTACCCTGGCTCAAGGAGCATTACGGCCGCGACGTCATCACGGCAACCGTGAATACCGGCGGCATCGATGCGGCGGGAGCCCGCGCACTCCGGCAACGCTCGGCCGCACTCGGCGCCGCCGAGCACGTTCTGGTCGATGCCAGGGATGCCTATTTCGAAACCGTACTGCGCTACCTGATCGCTGGCAACGTGAGGCGCGGCCAGTTCTATCCGCTGTGCGTCGGAGCAGAACGTGGACTGCAGGCGACGGAACTCGCAAAACTCGCACTAACGCGCAACGCAACCACCGTGGCTCACGGATGCACTGCGGCGGGCAATGACCAGGTTCGTTTCGAAGTCGCATTGCGCACTTTGAATCCGAAACTCGAAGTGCTTGCGCCGGTCCGCGACAACAACTGGGTCCGCGCAGAGCAACTCGACTATCTGCAAAAGCACGGCCTGCCCCTGCCGTCACAAGGTTCTGCGTATTCGATCAATCGCGGCCTGTGGGGAATCACGATCGGCGGCCGCGAGACCCTGACGTCGGCGGCTTCGATACCGGAGGAAGCCTGGGTACTCTCGAGCGGTGCCTTCGACAGGCCGCTCCCGCCCTCGAACCACACGCTGGGCTTCCGCCGCGGCATACCGGTCTCACTGGATGGGGAAGAGCTGGCCCCGGTTGCGCTGATCGAGAAACTGGAAGCACTGGCGGGCAGGTATGGCATCGGCCGCGGCATACACCTCGGTGACACGGTCCTGGGAACCAAAGGACGTGTTGCTTTCGAGGCCCCTGCGGCGGTCACCCTGATTACCGCCCACCGCGAGCTCGAGAAACTCGTGCTGAGCGCACAGCAGGCGCGCATCAAGGACAGCGTCGCCGCTGTGTACGGCGACCTCGTGCACGAAGGGAAGCAGCTGGACCTTGCGGCCCGGGATATCGAAGCCTTGTTGCTGTCATCGCAGCAGCGAGTCACCGGCGAGGTCCACTTCACGCTGCGCCCGGGCAACCTCTTCATTACCGGCACCAGTTCGCCTCACTCGCTGCTTGCGGCCACCCGCGGTGTGTATGGTGAATCGGCAGGAGAGTGGACCGCAGCCGATGCGCTGGGATTCTCTCGCGTCCTCTCCTTGCCCGGCATCCTGCAGTCCCGCACAGCGACGACGGAAGAGGGACGCTGAGCGATGCGCAGTGTCATTGTCGACAAGGTCGCATCCGTCGCGCAGCACAGCAAGCTCGGCCACGAGTTGCGGGTGTCGGACGACATTCCCTGCGAAGAGGGTGTGCTCATCGCCGTGCGTGTGTTGAACAACAAGAATCGCTACAACCAGCTCGAACTCACGAGCGGTCGCATGGCCACAGTGAACCAGGGCGACATCGTGGTCGGAGCCCTCGGTCATCGCAAGGCGCTGTTGGGATACTCCGGTCATCTGCCCGAGTCGCTCGCGGTGGGCTCCACCATCCAGATACTGAACATCGGCGGTGTCATGGGCATATGCGATTCGGCGAATCCCGATGTCGGGCCACCGTTCGACTGCGAAGTGCTCGGCGGTGTATTGCACTTCCCCTACCTCGGGGAACGTATCGGCATCCCCGCTCGTGTCGGATCGAAAACGCTCGATCCCGATGCCGCGCTGGATATTCGCGGAGTTCCGGTCGTTGCACTGGCGGGTACCTGCATGGATTCGGGCAAGACCGCTGCCGCCTGCGCCATCGTCAGTCGCCTGCGGCACCTTGGCCTGCATGTCGCAGCCTGCAAGGCCACCGGCGTTTCGCTGCGCCGGGACATACTCGCCATGGAAGATGCGGGAGCACAGGAGACCATGATTTTCTCCGACCTGGGTATCGTGGCGACGACCGCGGCCAACGGTCCCGCGCTAACCCGCTCCCTGCTTTCCAGCCTCGCCGAATTCCGGCCGGATGTAATCGTTCTCGAACTCGGCGACGGCCTGCTCGGCGCCTACGGAGTCGAGGCGATACTCACTGACGAACGGATCCGGGCCGTCTTCACGGCCGTGATTCTTTGCGCCAATGACCCGGTCGCTGCCTGGGGCGGTGCCAAGATCCTCCGCGAACAATTCGGCATCGAGCCGGCGGTGGTGACCGGACCGGCGACGGACAACTCCGTCGGCGTAGACCAGATTGCCGAGCGCATGGCCTTGCCGGCTATCAATGCGATGACACACGGGACGGCCCTCGGCGACCTGGTCGCGGAGCGCCTGCGTGCGACCGGCCGGGGCAATTCACGATGAATCGCATAGAGGCAATCGTGCTCGGGGCCACCGGCTATGTCGGTGGCGAATTCCTCAGGCTCCTGCACACGCATCCGGTGTTTCGGCTTGCAGCTGCGGTATCCGGGAGCCGCAGAGGTGAGCGCATAGCCGA
>DATICC010000227.1:0-2874 GCA_035457045.1 Woeseiaceae bacterium
CCTGCGGTCCGCTTGATTTCCGCCACAGGCAACCCGGCCAATGATGCCTCCGTGCATGGCGCGTGCTGCGATTCAGCCGGTACCGAGCCCATTGGCGCAAATTAAGCGGACCGCAGGGAGCCATTGCGCCAATGGGCTCACCACCGGCTGAGGCCGCACGCTGTCGAATCAGAAAATAAATCCGGCACCTGTTTCGGGCACATTTTTCGTTCGTGGATTGCGGGGAGAAAAAAATGCACTGCAGTAACAGGATCGGGGTCTTGTTTGTACTTGCGCTGCTTTCGAGCGGGCTCTTGATCGGCGGTGTGCAGGCAGAAGAGCGGCCGCGTGCGAGGGACATCGGGCTCGTGGTCGGCACCTTTCCCACCGGTCCACTGAATGCCATCACCGATGTTGCCGGCGTTCGTGTCGGGCATGCGACGCTGATCCGCGGAGACGACATCCGCACCGGTGTGACGGCGATCATTCCGGCAGCGGGCAATCTTTACACACACCCGGTGCCGGCCTGGATACACATCGGCAACGGCTACGGCAAGCTCATCGGCGAGACGCAGGCCAGGGAGTTCGGCGAGATCGAGACGCCGATACTGCTGACCTGCACGCTCTGTGTGTGGAGCGCGGCCAATGCGCTAAAGGAATGGAATTACCTCCAGCCCGGGATGGGCGAACACACGCTGAATCCAATTGTCGGTGAAACCAACGATTCGGTCGTGAACAACATGTGGGCCGACCCGATCCAGCGCGAACAGGTTTTTGCCGCACTGGACAACGCAACGAGCGGGCCGGTCGAGGAGGGCAGTGTTGGCGCGGGCACCGGTACCCAGGCTTTCGGCTGGAAAGGCGGCATCGGCACCAGTTCTCGCGTGCTCCCGGACTCGCTCGGTGGCTATACGATAGGGGTACTGGTACAGACGAACTACGGCGGTGTCCTCAGCATGAACGGCGCGCCGGTGGGCCGCGAACTCGGCAACTACTCTTTCAGGGAAGAACTGAAGGACGATGGCAACAGCGACGGGCAGGAGGACGGTTCGATCATGATCGTCGTGGCAACGGATGCACCGCTGACGGCTCGCAACCTCGACAGGCTGGGAATGCGCGCGATGATGGGCCTTGCGCGCACCGGTTCATTCGCCAGCAACGGTTCGGGTGACTACGTGATTGCGTTTTCCACCGACCCGAGCGGCCGCCGACCCCGCAGCAGCGAAGTGGCGGTCGCGTCCGACGCGCTGGTGAACGAGTCCATGTCGCCCCTGTTCGCCGCGGTGGCAGAAGCGACCGAGGAAGCCATCTATAATGCGATCCTCAAGGCGACCACGGTAAGCAGTTCGCGAGGCACGCTCGAGGCCATACCGCTCGAGGCAGTGCGGGAAATACTGCAGAAGTACAATGTCCTCGGCTGGGACAAGACGCTGTCTCCCGCCAAGCCCTGATCGACGGGCCGGCTACAAGGGCAATCTGAGTTCCTCGGCCAGGTTCTGCATGCGCGGGTCCCCGGCAAGGTAGCGGGTCTGGGGGAACCAGGTGATGAACCATGGGTACCACGGCATGTGGATGTTTTTCGCTTCGGCCATCCAGCGAAAGACTTCATCGTCATTGCGCAAGGATCCATGGATTACGATCAGCGGCGCTGCATTGAACGGTACTTCCTCGATACCCTCGACCATTTCGGCGGCAGCGTCCGTTCTGCCGGCCGATGCCAACGTACTCGCCAGCGCGAACGACCAGAATGGCACGTCGCGCAGTTTCTCGTGCACGGCAATGGCATCCTCCATCCGTCCCATTTCCGCGTACGTCATTCCCAGCGTAAACAGGGCAACCGGGTAATCGGGGCTGAACTCGAGCGTTGCTTCGGCCTCGGCGATCGCTCGTTCGTACTGGCCGGCGCTGCGGTATTGATCCGCCAGCCACGCGGTATAGAAGGGCGACAGCGGGTCGAGTTCCTTGGTGATGACGCCGTGGAACAGCGCTTTTTCATGGTCGCCGAACAGCTCCATCATCCAGGCATAGTGGTAATGCGCTGCCACCAGGCTCGGGTTCAGCTCGATCGCGCGGAGGAAGGACTTTTCCGCTCCCGCCCAGTCCCATTCGTAATACAACTGGAACATGCCGACCGCAAGATGTGCTTCCGCGAGACTATCGTCGAGTTCGAGCGCCTTCAGTGCGGCGTACCGTGACTTCGGATAGGCGCCTTCGACAGGAAACAGGCTGTGGCCGAGCTTGCCGTAAGCATACGCAAGTCCGGCGTATGCCAGCGCACTGTTCGGGTCGTTCTCGACAGCCTCCGTGAGAATCGCTATGCCCTGGTGATAGGCATCCGGATTTTCCTTGTGCATCTGCACCATGCCGCGCAGGTAGGCATCGTAAGTCTCGGCACGTGTCACACCATCGCGCGCCAGAACACGCTCTTCGTCCGGCGACAGTTCAATCTGCACCGCCGCGGCGATATCACGCGCGATCTCGCTTTGCACGGACAGCAGGTCGGAAAACTCGCGCTCGTAGGTCTGTGCCCAGATGTGCGTATCGGAACCGGCGTCTACAAGCTGGGCGATGATGCGAATCCGGTTTCCGGCACGCGACAAGGATCCCTCCAGTACGTGTGCAACGCCGAGTGCCTTGCCTATCATCGGTATGGTGTAGGACCGGTCGACTCGTACTGCAGATGTCCGTGAAGTGATCCGCAGCGAGCGGATCTTCGAAAGGCTGGTGATCAGCGTATCGTGCATGCCGGCCGACAAATACTCCTGTGCCGGGTCGCCGGTCAGGTTTTCGAGCGGCAGGACGGCAAGCGAGTTGCGCATGATCGCCGCGGTTTCGACTGGCACATCAATGCGGCGAACCCGGTCGATCGTACCTGCCGTGATGGCCAGGGCGACT
>DATICC010000228.1:0-3694 GCA_035457045.1 Woeseiaceae bacterium
GAGCCCGCACACCGCGAGCGCTTCCTGCATGACACGGCGAAGCTCTACGATGAGTTCGGCATAACGGCCGATGAACGCAAGCTGGTCGATGCGAGGGACTGGATCGGGCTCATACATTACGGCGTCATTTTCTTCTGCCTCGAGAAAATGGCGGCGGTGATCGGTTCTTCCAATCCGCAGGTGTATGCACAGATGCGCGGCGAGACCTTGGAGGAGTTCCAGAAGACGCGCAACGTCAGCATGCAGTACTCGGTCGCCGGCGGCGACGCTGCGAAGAAGCTGGCAGACAAGAGCAGCCCGACGTCGTAGCAACCGGCGCCGCGCAGAACAGGTAATCACAGTATGGCGACCGGAATCCGCATCGAAACGCCGCGGCTGATAATGCGCAACATCGATCCTGCACGGGATTTCGAAGGTTGGTCGCGATTGGTAGCCGACGAAGAAACCGTGCGCTTTATCGGCGGCCTGGTGATGGACCGCGCACTCGCCTGGCGCAACATGGCGATGGTGCTTGGTCACTGGCAACTGCGCGGCTACGGGTTTTTCTCGGTCGAGGACAAGGCGACCGGGGAATGGTTGGGCCGGGTCGGGCCGTGGAACCCGGAAGGCTGGCCGGCGCCGGAGGTCGGCTGGGCGATACGCCGCGAATACTGGGGCAAGGGCTACGCGACGGAGGCGGGCAGGGCGGCCATTGAATATGCCAGCCGCGTGCTCGGATGGAAGGAAGTCATACACGTGATCCTGCCGGGCAACGAGCGCAGCATCGCGGTCGCCGAGAAGCTCGGCTCGAGGTTCCTCAGGAAAGAGAAAAGCCTGCCCGGCGTGACTGACAAGGAAGTGCTCGTCTACGGTCAGAATGCGCCGTGAGAAATGGCACCTTTTTCAGACTTACCCTGTAGGAGCCTGCATTGCAGGCGACGCGGAGTTTGAACCCGGCGCGGATTTCGTCATCGCGTCGCCTGCGATGCAGGCTCCTACAGCGCAAGTCCAGGAATCTTAGGGAACAAAACGCCGGCACCGATGCGGGCTCCTACTCCGCGAGCCCGAGACAGTCGGCAATTTTTTATTTGTTCTCGAAATCCTGGTCGCGGAGGCCGAACAGCAATTTCTTTTCTTCGTCGGGCATCTGCTTGGCGCGATCGACGAGGTCCTTGCCGACGGCGGCGCCGCGCACCACCGCGGGCCGCTCGCCGACCGCTTCGAACCAGCGCTTCACGTTCGGAAAATCGTTCAGGTCCTGCTGCTGCCAGTCGTGGCGGAACACCCAGGGCCAGGCGGCGATGTCGGCGATCGAGTAATCGCCGGCGAGATACTCTTCAAGGCCCAGCTGCCGGTCCATGACCGCGTAAAGTCGTGCCACTTCATTGCGGAACCGCCGCATGCCTTCCTCGTTCTTGTGCGGCGCGTACTTGAGGAAATAGTGCGCCTGTCCCGCGGACGGGCCCAGTCCGCCGACCTGCCAGAAGACCCAGGCCAGTACCCGGAAACGCTCGCGCGTCGTCTTCGGCAGGAGCTTGCCGGTTTTCTCTGCCAGATAGACAAGGATCGCACCGGATTCGAACAGCGACATCGGCCCGCCATCGGCGTCGTGATCCACGATCGCTGGCATCTTGTTGCCCGGGCTGATGCGCGTGTACTCGGGCGTGTGCTGGTCGCCCTTGCCGATGTTGACGGGGATGATGCGGTACTTCAGTCCGCACTCCTCGAGCATGATGGTGATCTTCTTGCCGTTGCCGGTGGGCCAGAAATAGACGTCGATCAACCGCGTTCTCCCGTTGCAGGTCTGTGCATTGCGCTCATTGCGATTCCAGTGCCGTGCGTCGCATTTTCGCGGCTTCTGACACGATGTAGGCGTGGATTGCCTCCGACTGTTCGCGCGTGATGACGTCGGCGAACGAGGCCATGCCCTGTTGCGCGCGGCTGCCGCCGCGCACGATCTCGTCGAACGCTTTGTGCGTGTCGGCGCTCATGTATCGCAGGTCGGGCATCATGCCGCCGGAGATCACGTCGAAGCCGTGGCAGGTGCGGCAGACGTTGTCGTATTGCAGCCTGCCTTCCTCGAGCGTTGCTTCGTTCGCGGCGATCTCCGGCAATTCCGCGATGGCAGCCGCGGCAGGCGCAGGCAGGGTTGCCGTGCCGCCGAGCTTGAAGGCCAGGATGCGCATCGGCGCATTATGCGTCGGTGTCCGTTCACCGCCGAGGATCGGGATGGCACCTGCCCAGCCGGCAGCGACGGCAATGTACTGTTCTCCGTCGGCCGAGTAACTGATCGGCCCGGCCACGGCGCCGGTGTGTATCGGCATTGCCCACAGCTCCTTGCCGTTGTCCGCGCGGTAGATGACCAGCCTGCCGTCGGCGGCGCCCTGTACCAGCAGGTTGCCGGCAGTCGCCAGCGCGCCGCCGTTCCAGTCCCCGTCGTGCGGAATCCGCCAGGCTTCGGAATTTTTCACAGGATCCCAGGCGAGCAGGTAACCCTTGTTGACGAACTCCGCGACACCGGGCGCGAGTTCTGCATCCGGGTTCTGCGCGATGTTCCAGGACATCGCCTTGTGTTCGTAGGTCGCCGTGCGCGTGTAGCTGAAGACGTTTTCCTGTGCCGGGATGTACACGAGCCCGGTCAGCGGGCTGTACGACATCGAATGCCAGACGTGTGCGCCGAAAGGTCCCGGCGTGATGTTGCGCGACTGCTCGACGCCGTAGTGGTTTTCCTCGATCTCGACCGGCCGGCCCGTTTCCAAATCGATGTGGCTCGCCCAGCTGACCGGCACGAAATTGTTCGCCGAGAGCAGCTCGCCGCTGGCACGGTCGAGCACGTAGAAGAAACCATTCTTCGCCGCCTGCATCAGGACCTTGCGCGGTTTGCCCCCGATCTCCAGCGTGGTGAGCGTCATCTGCTGCACGCAGTTGTAGTCCCAGTTCTCGCCCGGCACTGCCTGGTAATGCCAGACGTACTCACCGTTGTCGGGACGTACCGCGACGATGGAACAGAGAAAGAGATTGTCGCCGCCGCCGGGACTGCGAAGATCGCGCGACCAGGGCGAGCCGTTTCCCGTACCTATATAAAGAAGGTCCAGCTCCGGATCGTAGGAAAACGAATCCCAGGCGGTGCCGCCGCCGCCCGCGATTCACCACTCACCGTTCCAGGTTTTCGCCGCCATTTCCATGAGCGGCGATTCGAAACCGTCCGCGGGATTGCCGGGTACGATGTAGAAACGCCAGGCCTCAGCGCCGCTTTCGGCGTCATAGGCCGTAACGTAACCGCGCACGCCGAACTCGGCCCCGCCGTTGCCGATGATCACCTTGTCCTTGACCACGCGCGGCGCGCCGGTGATCGAGTATGGCTTGTCGGGATCCGTCGTCTGCACCTGCCAGGCGAGCTTGCCGGTAGCGGCATCGACCGCCATCAGCCGGCCGTCGATGGTGCCGAAGTAGACGCGCCCCTTCCACAATGCGGCGCCGCGGTTGATGGGGCCGCAGCAGGTGTAGCGTATCCAGTGCCGCGGCAATTGCGGGTCGTAGCGCCAGATCTCTTCGCCGCTTGCCGCATCGATGCCGTGCAGTACGTTCCAGGTGCCGGTGGTGTAGAGGACGCCATCGACCACCAGCGGCGTCGCTTCCGTGCCGACGGTGGAATCCGATTCGAAGTACCAGGCGAGACCGAGCTGCTTGACGTTGCCGTCGTTGATTTCGGTCA
>DATICC010000229.1:0-3515 GCA_035457045.1 Woeseiaceae bacterium
CCGAACGGGTCGGTCGACGGTATCTGCGGACTGACCACGGCGGATGGCCGTGCCACCGTCATGATGCCGCATCCGGAGCGGGTCGCCATGACCGTGCAGAATTCCTGGCACCCGGCCGGGTGGGGTGAGGACGGGCCGTGGATGCGCATGTTTCGCAATGCGCGCATAGCCATCGATTGAAAACGCCGGTTGACGCCCGGCCGTCGCTCAAGCGGTCGGTCGCAGGGCGTCGTTGCCGTCCTCGACGAAGAAGCGCCGCACCTTGATCGCGCGCGTGAGCTTACCGCGCCGGACGAAACACTGGTAGAACATGTCTTTCATCACTTCGAGCAGCACGCCGGCGTGGACGCGACTGAGTACGGGCATGGACTCGTCGTCGCCGGTTTCGAATATGACTGTCTTGATCGGTTCGAAGGTGTTGTCGTCGATCTCGGCGATGTCCTGTGCAACCATGACTTCGTCGAATGCACGCAACTTGCCGTTGTCGCCCATCACGCGAAATGCACTTGCCGCCGCACGCCTGCACATCGATGCGAATGCGTTGAAATTGTTGCCCGAGTAGCAGGCAAGCGCCTCGCGGAACAGGACCTCGGTCTGCTTCGGCAAATAGGAAAACGGAAACCGTTCCTTGGGGCGCTCCAGCTCGATGAAATTCTGGTACAGCTCGACGCTGTCCGTGTTGTATTTCTTGACGGCGAAACGCAGGAAGATCGGCGCATGGCAGGCATCGCACTGGTAGACCAGGCCGACGTGTTTCGGCTTGTCCTTCATGACGAGGGATATGTCCGGCACCGATTGCGGAGTCATGTGCGCGTAAACCCCGCAATACGGGCATTCGAGGCCGAGCTGTTCGCCGGTCTGGGTCCTGATGCCCCTGTCTCGCTCCAGTGTTATCGCCATCGTTGTTATTGTCCCGGCCCCTGCCAGGTCTCTGTCGGACCTGTTGCAGCTGCCTGATCAGTATATAGCCGGTTTTCCCGGCCACTTTGGTTTGTTGAACATAATCAAGCGATTGTCGCTCATCTAGCGCCAGCGACCAAGCGCTTCCTCGGCAGCCTCATTGGCCGGCCGGGCAATCAGCGCATCCCGGGACAGATTGACCTCGTAGCGCGCACCGTCGGCCATGGGCACGTAGGTCGCCGTCCCGTAATAGGCATCGACGCCGAGTGCCAGCGCCGGGAATCGCTGAGCCACGCTCCACACGTCGATCGGTAAACCGTTGCCCAGCGCATGTACCGTACGCGCCTCGGATTGTTCCCTGTCTATCTCCGAGTATCGGCCGCTCAACCTTTCGAGGCGGTAGATCGGATCAAGACCCAGTATCGTCATCGGCGGCAGCCAGTTGACCAGCCGCGCATCGATCTGCCATTCGTCTCCTTTGAGATTGAAAAACCGGTCTGGCTGCCCGTCGACCATCAGGCGCGCCTGGAACTCGTGCGGCGCGATGCCGCGAAATTCCAGCGTCGCGACCCGTTGCTCGCCGGTCAGTCGTGCGTAGCTGAAGTAGCTGAGCGTCAGCACGGCCGCGGCCGCGGTGATCGCCGCCGCGGCGACGCAGCTCACCGTTGCGCCGCCGGCCCGCACATAGCGACGCTGCCGCACGCAGCGGAAGGTCTTGCCCAGGAAGTACAGCGACAGCAGCAGGAACGTTCCGCAGATTACCAGTAACAAGGTCATTTCGCGTCGAGCCTCCTGAACTTGAGGCGATGCGGCTGATTGGCATCGGCTCCAAGTCGTTTGTGCCGGTCTTCCTCGTACTCGGTGTAATTGCCGGCAAAAAATGTCACCTGGCTGTTGCCCTCGAATGCAAGTATGTGTGTTGCTATGCGGTCGAGGAACCAGCGGTCGTGCGATATCACGATGGCCGATCCGGGAAATTCGAGCAAAGCCTGTTCCAGTGCTCGCAGCGTTTCGACATCGAGATCGTTGGTCGGCTCGTCCAACAGCAGCAGGTTGCCGCCGGCCTTCAGCATTTTTGCAAGGTGCACACGATTGCGCTCACCGCCGGACAACAATCCGATTTTCTTCTGCTGGTCGGTGCCGCGAAAATTGAAACGGCCGACATACGCGCGAGACGGCGTCTCGTACTTGCCGACCTGGATCAGGTCCTGCCCGTTCGAGATTTCTTCCCAGATGGTCTTGCTGTTGTCGAGGCTTTCCCGCGACTGATCGACGCTCGCTAACGTCACGCTGTCGCCGATCCGCACCGTGCCCGAATCCGGCTTTTCCGTCCCGGTGATCATGCGAAACAGGGTGGTCTTGCCGGCCCCGTTCGGCCCGATGATGCCCATGATGCCCCCGGGCGGCAGGCTGAAGCTCAGCCCGTCGATCAACAGTTTGTCGCCGAAAGCCTTGCGCAGATTGCTGACCTCCAGAACGATGTCGCCGAGCCGCGGCCCCGGCGGAATGTAAATCTCGTTGGTCTCGTTGCGCTCCTGGTAGGCGGGCGACGACAGTTCCTCGAACTGGCGCAGCCGCGCCTTGGATTTCGCCTGCCGGCCTTTCGGATTGGAGCGCACCCACTCGAGTTCGACCTGCATGGCCTTGCGGCGTGCTTTCTCGGACGCCTCCTCCTGCGAGAGCCGCTGTTCCTTCTGTTCCAGCCAGGACGAATAGTTGCCTTGCCAGGGTATGCCGTGGCCCCGATCGAGTTCGAGTATCCAGCCGGCGACATTGTCGAGGAAGTAACGATCGTGGGTAACGGCTATGACCGTTCCCGGGTACTCCTCGAGGAATCGCTCGAGCCACGCCACCGACTCGGCATCGAGATGGTTGGTCGGTTCGTCAAGCAGCAACATGTCCGGTTCGGAAAGCAGCAATCGGCACAACGCAATGCGACGCTTTTCGCCGCCGGACAGTTTGCTGACATCCGCATCCCAGGGCGGCAGTCGCAATGCATCGGCTGCGATGTCCAGTTTACGATCGAGCTCCCAGCCGCCGGCCGAGTCGATGGCATCCTGCAGTTTGCCCTGTTCCTCGAGCAATGTGTTCATCCGTTCGTCATCCATCGGTTCGGCGAACAACATGCTGATCTCATTGAAGCGATCGAGCAGGGCCTTGGTTTCTCCGAGGCCATCCTCGACGTTGCCACGCACGTCTTTGGAGTTGTCGAGAGCAGGTTCCTGCGGCAGGTAGCCGATGTGTATCCCGGGCTGCGGCCTGGCCTCGCCGTCGAACTCCTTGTCGATGCCCGCCATGATGCGCAGCAAGGTCGATTTTCCGGAGCCGTTCAATCCCAGCACGCCGATCTTGGCGCCGGGGAAAAAGCTCAAGGAAATATCGCGGAGTATGAATCGTTTGGGTGGCACGATCTTGGCCACCCTGTTCATGGTGTAGATGTACTGGGCCATCGGCTCGCTTGCTTGAAAAGGAAAAGGAAGACGGGGTTCATTATCCGGTATGCTGCGCCAATAGAAAACAAGGATCGAAGCAGACCCGACCAGCGAAATGTCAGCACCGGTTTTTGTATACAAGGGCGAAGCGCTGGCCAGGTATGGATTCGGCAGGGAGCACCC
>DATICC010000230.1:0-4493 GCA_035457045.1 Woeseiaceae bacterium
GACTCGAGAGGGTCTGACACCTGGATAGGGACAGAACATGACCATGAAAATCGCACGTATGTCCGTTTGGCTGTTGTGTACGCTTGGTTTTTCGGCGTCGGTGTCTGCCCAGGACAGCGCTCCGGGTCTCGCCGCGCCGACGCCTGATGCAATTGACAATGCCTTTCCTGCGAAAGCGCCCTACTCACCTTACGTGGGCCGCAATTTTCCGACTCGCCCTTACTTTGGCGACACGCATCTGCACACCTCGTTTTCCATGGATGCCGGTGCTTTCGGTGCAAGGCTTACGCCCAGCGACGCCTACAGGTTCGCCAAGGGCAACGAGATCACTGCCTCGATGGGCGAGCGCGCCAAGTTGTCGCGGCCGCTGGACTTTCTTGTCGTCGCCGATCACTCGGACGGCATGGGATTCTTTCCGCGGCTTATAAGCGGCGCTCCGGAGATCATGGCTGATCCCCAGGGCCGCAAGTGGAACGAAATGGTCCACTCCGGCCAGGGTGCGGCCGCGGCAATGGACATTATCGTAAGCTTCAGCAACGGCAGGATCTCCAAAGCCATAATGCCGTTGCCCGGCACCGCCACTTACCAGGGTGCCTGGCAGGAGACGATCAAGGCCGCGGAAGAAGCGAACGAGCCTGGCCGTTTTACGGCATTCATTGGCTTCGAGTGGACTTCGAACACGGCCGGCAACAACCTGCATCGAAACGTGATTTTCCGCGACAATGCCGACAAGGCCAGCCGGGTCGAACCATACACGACAATCAAGCCGCTCGGCAGCGACAATCCGGTCGAGCTCTGGAAATGGATGGAAGCATACGAATCAACGACGGGCGGCCATGTACTGGCCATCGCGCACAATGGCAACCTGTCGAATGGCCGAATGTTTCCGCAGGTCGAGGCATTCGGCAAACGACTCGATCGCGACTATGTTACCGGGAGGGCGAAATGGGAGAGGTTGTACGAGGCGACACAGACCAAGGGCGATGGCGAAAGCCATCCCTTCCTTTCGCCAAACGACGAGTTTGCAAACTTCGAAACCTGGGACAAGGGTAATCTGGATGGCAGTGTCGCGAAAACCAACGACATGCTGGAGTCAGAATACGCGCGATCCGGCCTGAAACTCGGCCTGCAGCTGGAACAGAAATTCGGTACCAACCCGTACAAGTTCGGCCTGGTCGGCAGCAGTGACGCGCATACGGGCCTTGCAGCGATGGAGGAAGAGAATTTCTTCGGCAAGACGGCGCCAATGGAACCCAGCGCCGAGCGTTTGCTGGGAACGTTCATGTCAAGCCAGAAGACCGGCATAACGATCAGGGACTGGGAGGTCTCCGCCTCCGGTTATGCCGCCGTGTGGGCGACGGAAAACACCCGCGAGGCAATGTTCGATGCCATGGAGCGCAGGGAAACCTACGCCACCACGGGTACTCGCATGGTCGTGCGTTTCTTCGGCGGCTGGGATTTCAACGCAGCGGACGCGGGCAATCGCCTGCCGGCCGCAGTCGGCTATGCCAAGGGTGTGCCGATGGGCGGAGACATCAACAATGCGCCGGATGACAAGGCGCCGACCTTCCTCGTCGCGGCTCTTAAAGACCCGATCGGCGCCAATCTCGACCGTATCCAGATCATCAAGGGCTGGTTGACGAACAAAGGTGAGTTGCAGGAACGGGTCTATGACGTGGCCTGGAGCGACGCGGACGAGCGCCAGCCCGGCGCTGATGGAAAACTGCCGCCGGTCGGCAATACGGTGGATGTTGCCAATGCAGCCTGGACCAACACGATCGGAGATCCGGAATTGATTGCAGTGTGGCAGGACCCCGAATTCGACGCGAGCCAACGGGCATTTTATTACGCGCGCGTATTGGAAATTCCCACGCCACGCTGGACAGCCTACGATGCGAAGCGCTACGGCACTCAGCCGTTGCCGGGCACCACGATGTTCCTGCAGGAACGTGCGTACACGTCACCGATCTGGTACACGCCATGATGGCTGGCCTTTGTATCGAGCCGATTCGCGACCAATAACAAGCCCTCCGGGAGGATGGTATGAAGTACAAACAGGTAGTCCTGTGCTCGGCCGTGTTGCTGGCAGGCACAGCTCTGGCGGACAGCCTGAGTGGTGAGGACCGATTCCTGTGCTCGGCTGTCGAGGCCACGGTATGCACCGACGATGGTGTTTGCGAATCAGGAGCGGCCTGGGACTGGCAAATCCCGCAATTCCTGGTTGTCGACCTTGACCGGAAACTGCTGTCGACGACGCAGGCCAGCGGCGAAAATCGTGCGACGCCCATACTCAGCCTGACCCGGCAGGACGGGCAGATCGTCCTTCAGGGCGTACAGACCGGCCGCGCATTCAGCATGATGCTGAACGAAGTCGACGGACGTATCACGATCGCCATTGCGACAGACGGGGCTGCCATCAGTGTGTTCGGCGCCTGCACACCCGTCCCTGTCGATTAATCATCCCGGATTCGCACTCGAGGATAGTGGAATGAAAAAGATACTTCTTCCCGGCCTGTTGCTCGCTGCCGGCCTGACAGGTCCGGCATCCGCACAGGAGCCGGCTCAACAGAAATCCCTGGCTTCAACGCTCAACGTGTACGTGTTTCCGTCCGCCGGGCAGGCCGCGGACCAGCAATCGAAGGACGAAGCCGAATGTTTTCAATGGGCCACCACCAATACTGGCGTGGACCCGTTCAATCTCTCCAAGGAAACGGCTGCGGCTGAACAGCAAGCCCAGGCGCAACAGCAGCAGACGCAGCAAGCCACCCAGGGCGCCGGCGCAAAAGGCGCCGTCAAGGGTGCGGCGGCTGGCGCGCTGATTGGTGAGATTGCCAGCGATGATGCGGGCGAAGGCGCTGCCTGGGGCGCAGCAGCCGGCGCCGTCGCGGCGCGGCGGCGCGGCAGGGCGGCACAACAGCAGGCAGCGGCGCAGACCGCGCAGCAAGTGCAACAGGCGGAAACCACAGAAGCGGAAAAACGCAGTAACTTCAACAAGGCTTTCAGCGTCTGCCTTGAAGGCAAGAAGTACCTGGTCAAATTCTGAGAGCGATTGGCCCTGCTGTCCTCACCGATCCATAAGAAACAGTGAAGACGGTGATGCTGAATCAGGGCGCGGTTGACGACCGCCGAAAATCGACGACGATCCCGGCAAACACGTTGCGCTCGGGTGCGGCCTCGTAATACCGCCCGCCGAGGGCATTGATGCGAATGTTGCTGTTGTACTGTTCGTCGAAGATATTGTTGACGGCGATGTAGGGACGAATCATCCAGTCGCCCGGCGACCATTCGTAGCCCAGCCGGAAATTGGACACGGCATAGCTGCCGACGGCGGTCGCATTGTCGTTGCTGGTGTAGAGGCTGCCGGAATACAGGGTCTCGAACGTTGCACTCAGGCCGGCTCGGGCCGCATAGGTCAGGCCGAGATAGGCGAAGTGCTCAGGCAGCCCCGGCAATTGCTTGCCGCCGAAGTCCTCGCCATCCTCCACGAATTCATCGAACGTGAAATCGGACCAGGTGTAGGATAGATCCGCGGAAAATCCATTACTTGCGCGCCAGGAAATGGCGGCCTCGACTCCGTTACGCGTCGAACTTCCGGCATTGGAGTAGAAAGTCCGGCCGGGCGACGATGCAATCTCGAAGGGAATCAGCTCGTCCTCCAGTTCGATGTGGAACACGGAGATCTCGTAGAACAATGATGCGCGTGAGCTCTTGAAGCCAATCTCGTAGTTGTAGGCGACCTGCGGCATGAGCGATGAGTTGAATCCGCCCGTTCCGTCCGGATTGGCCAGTTCCGTCGTCGTGGGGGTCTCGAAAGAGCTGCTCCAGGAGGCAAAAACCACACCGGATTCCGCTTTGTAGTTGACTGCTACGGACGGACTCCACTGCTCGAAATCCAGCGTACCGGAATCATTGCCGTCCGCAAGGAAATAGTCCGTTATGTCGAACTTCACATCGTCGTATCTCAAGCCGGCGAGCATTGACCACTCATCGCTCCAGGCAAACTGTCCCTGCAGAAAGACGCCGTTGCTGTCGACGCTCTCGTTCTGCTCGAACACCATGGCTCCGACCGTGCCGTTGTTGTTGTCGAATCGTTGCCGGTCGTCGTCCTGGCGATCGACGTCGAACCCCGTGACGAGTTTAAGGCGACCAGCCATCGCATCCGAAAAACTGTACTGCGCTCCGAGGCCGTAGAAAAATCGTTGCAGGTCGACCGCACCGCCTGCAACGAACGGCAATCGATTGGTGAAGTCCCGCCAAACATAGTAATTGCGCAGCATGAGCGTGCCGCCTAGTCTGTCGGTTCGGTAAACACCACCGATGCGTTGCTGGCTGAGCTCCTCGCCGGCATCGAACTGCTCGTTCAGCAATCGAGCCGAACGGCGGTCGGCGGCAAGTTGGGTTGCGTCAATGCCGCCGGGATCCTGCGCCTGAGGCTGGTCGGTATGGTTGACCGCAATCAGCAATACGTCCCGGTCTGTCAGCTCGATGCCAAA
>DATICC010000231.1:0-3576 GCA_035457045.1 Woeseiaceae bacterium
TTCGCGCAATATTGGCGGAGAGGGCAATCCGCCCATGCGCATGATCGAGCGCGGCGGGTTGTTGCGGATTGATCTTTAGTGCAGTGACATTCGCGTAGTGACATTCGCGCAATATTGGCGGAGAGGGCAATCCGCCCATGCGCATGATCGAGCGCGGCGGGTTGTTGCGGATTGATCTTTAGTGCAGTGACATTCGCGTAGTGACATTCGCGCAATATTGGCGGAGAGGGAGGGATTCGAACCCCCGGAACCTTACGGTTCAACGGTTTTCAAGACCGCCGCATTCGACCGCTCTGCCACCTCTCCGCATTCGTACCCTATTCCACTTGAAAAGCGCCCGGATTGCCATCAATTAATGATCCTTGCGATCGCCGAGAACCAACCGGTCGGGACAGGGTCCGAGTATGCATGGGTCGGACGTATACGTCATACCGGAGGAGCTAACGTGAAAACAACGAAATGGTCATTGGCGTGGCTGTCAATCGCTTTGTCAGCGAGTGCCTGGGGGCAAACCGCATCGGCGCCAGCTTACCCCTGCGAAAAGGATGACAAGTTCAGGGAGTTCGATTTCTGGCTGGGCGAGTGGGAAGTGCGCACGGCGGACGGAAAGCTCGCAGGACATAACAGCATTCGCTCCGCGGAGCGCGGTTGCCTGCTGACCGAGCAGTGGACCAATACAGCTGGCGGCACCGGCATGAGCATCAACTACCTGGACGCAGTCACCAACAAATGGGTCCAGGTGTGGCTAGCCGAGGGCGGAAGTCAGATAATGATCAGCGGCGGCATGACCAACGAGGGTATGAGCCTGGTCGGTACGCTGCACGAGCTCAGCAACGGTAGTACCGTGCCGTTTCGCGGCCTGTGGACGCAATTGCCGGACGGCAGGCTGAGGCAGTACTTCGAGCAATCGAACGACGGCGGCGCAACCTGGGTGCCGTGGTTCGAAGGATACTATTCGCGCATCGACAAGGACTAAAGGAGCAAACTCTGTTGAACGCACAATTCAGTAAACGTCAATTGCCGGCGGGCAATCCGCTGGCGAATGCACTGGTCGTCGTCGTTGGCGTACTGGCAATCGCAGCGTCTTTCGTGCTGGGTGTTGCGGCACTTATTGTGCTCGGCAGCATCGTGCTGGTATTCGCGGCGCTGGTCGGCATTCGTGTGTGGTGGTTCAACAGGCGGCTGACACGACAGGTCAGATCGGCCAGTAAAAAAAGATCCGGCGGGCAGACCGAGATCATCGAAGGCGAGTACCACGTCATTTCGACCGTGCGCCGGGAGGACCCGCGCGCGCGGCAATAGTCAACGAGCGCAAAAACTCGTAAGCTCGGCGGCATGCGAAATGGCAAGTCCGAGAAAGACCGCAGCAGGCGCCGGCGAAAGCGCATAACGATCGTCATAGTCTATGTGGCGATAGCTGTCGGCCTCGCCTGGTTTTTCGAATCGCAGGCGACGACCACCGTCATATTCGTAAGGCATGCCGAGAAGGACCTGTCGATTCCCGACGACCCTCCCTTGTCGCCGGCCGGTAGGGAGCGAGTCGCCGAGCTGACCCGCCAGCTCGTTGACGCCGACGTCGTGGCGGGCATAGACGCCATTTATGCGACACCGTTCGTCCGTACTCAGCAGACGGCCGAACCGCTGTCTGCGAGGTTGAACATCCCGATCCAGAATTACGATCCCGACGATAACGAGGCGGTATTGGACCGGATCCTGAGGAAACACAAAGGCAAGATCGTGCTGGTGGTCGGTCACAGCGACACGATTCCAACCCTGATTGCCGATCTCGGCGCCAGCAAGAAGGTTCCGCCAATCGCAGAGGACGAGTACGACAACATTTACCTCGTATCCATACCGTGGTTCGGCAAGACCAAGACCATTCGCCTGCGCTACGGTGCTCCATACCTGGGGCCGCCGGGCGAGGCCGTCATGTGACGCAGTCTGCGGCGACTGACTAGTTGTCCTCACCCGGATCGTCTGATTTGCGCATTCCGGCGGTCTCGCGCAGCATGATCGCCTTCTGAATGAACTCCGAGTGGCGACCTACCAGGATATCCGCCTGCACGGCAGCCTGGATTTTCTTCCCCTGGTTGATCAGGTAGGTCACGCGCCGTACACCGACACCGAAAGGTCCATCGACGTCATACATCTTGATGGCGACTTTCTCTGTATCGCTCAGCAGGCGAAACGGCAGCTTGTGCTGCTCGCGGAAGCGCTTGTGGCTGTCCGCATCCTGCGGGCTGATACCGACGACCTGCAGTCCCACTGCCATGATGTCGTCGTGCATGTCCCGAATGGAACAAGCTTCCTTCGTGCAACCCGGCGTGAAATCGGCCGGGTAGAAATACAATACCAGCGGACCGGCCTGCAGAAGCTGCGACAGGGAAACTTCGACGCCGGCTTCGTCCGGCAGTATGAACTCCGGTGCGACACTGCCCGCATTTAGCATGGACTTGCTCCTCAGAATTTATCGTGGCTGCCGGCTGCGCGTGTCGAATTCCGTGCGCGTCGGGCCAGCTCTGCGCCAACGATTCTACATGCCGGCGGAGGTCCGGGAACACCCTGTGCCGGCGGTGATCCGGACGAAGGTGAGCGCTTTGGATTCACCGCATTACGCCGCTATGCCAGTCGCTCTGCTAGAATTCTGAGCGTGCCCCGGTAGCTCAGTGGATAGAGCGTCCGCCTCCTAAGCGGAAGGTCCCATGTTCGAGTCATGGTCGGGGCACCAGATTTTCAGAGTCTTGCGTCGTCCCGGATGACCGCACTCAGAGCCAGCGGCGGACACGCTCGCAGTAGGCCAGGAAGGCATCACCAAAACGGGCTTGCAGGGCCGTTTCCTCCGGCACGATCTGAAACCGGTTCATGTAGAGAACAAAAAGGACAGGCAGGGCCAGGGCATAGGCACTGCCCAGCCAGGCGGCCCAGCCGAGTAGCAAGAGCAACATGCCGACATACATCGGATTGCGTGTGCGCTTATAGATGCCGCCCGTAACCAACGTCGATGCCTGCTCCGGCCGCATAGGATTCACGGTTGTCCTTGACGTTCTGAATTGCATGACGCCCAAGACGATGCAGATTATGCCGCCGATTCCAAGGCAGCCGGCCGCGATTCCCGCGAGCAAACGATTGACTATAATAACGGGCAGGTACGTCGCAAGCAGCCACATCAGCAGCGCCACCAGAACAGCAAGTAGCAGCGGCGGAATTTTCAGTTCCAGGCGCGGCATACGAAAATCATTCTTGTTTGTGGCATAACACGGCCGATCACCGTCATCTCGGGGTCATGCGACTGTGGTGGTGCAGCGTCGGCGTTTCGGCAAGCGAAAGCGAACGCCGAACAGCAGTGCCAGAAGCATACAGGGTGAGATCAAACCGCCGCCGCCGCTGCCATCGGCTCGCACGACTTGTGCAACAGCCGGATCTTCCTTGATACGCACACGGAATCGATCCAGCTCGGCGAGCAGGTTGGTGGTCATGTCATCCATGGCAAGCGCATAACTCTTGCGCCGCGCCTCGAGTACTTCGCTGCTGGCCTCCGCCAGCGTCGACGTGTTGGATTCGATGTGAATTCCCGGG
>DATICC010000232.1:0-3480 GCA_035457045.1 Woeseiaceae bacterium
GGCTATGAACTCGACGGCGCGATACTCATTTCCCGGTGGGTTGACGGTATCGATGCGTATGTACTCCTGCAGCCAGGTGAGCGCTTCGTCCTCGATGGACTGGGCGATTGCCTGCGGCACAAAGAGAGCCATGGCGACCGGGACGAGCAGGCATCTGAACATCGGATTCCCTTTTTGTTGTTGTCGCGCCGCAAGAGGTGGCGGTGTCCGATACGCATCTTAGCCTACCAGATTCATCGCCCGGCACATTTTATCAGCGCCGTTTCACCGGTTGCGACGCAGCTTGACCGGCAACAGGCGCAGGCGTAGCTTGCCGACGTCGATTCGACCGGCAAAAAAGGGCTGAAGAAGAAGACCTCGGTGCGTGCCGGAGATCCTGCCTGCAATCCGGGGCCACCGCGATACCCGATGGACCGAGTTTTGCCGGTCAGTGGACGTGAACTTTGCCCAGGCAGCCGGCGTCGCAATAACGAGTCAGAGGTCACTGTGAACATCAATTCTGCAAGCCGCCGGTTGGTGGTTGCCCTGCTGCTTGCTGCAATGCCGTTGTTCGTATCCAAACTTCCAGCACAGGTGACGGAACCGCCCAAGGGCGATCTGTGGGAGTCCGTGTCCCAGGCGACGATGGACGGGACGCCGATTGCGATGCCGCCGCAGACCATGCAAATTTGCGCAGCGAAAGAATGGACCCGGCCGCCGGCTTATGAGGACGGGGACCGAGGCTGCGTGACCTCGGACTTTACACGGGACGAGAGCGGCAAGGTGACGTGGACCTCGGTATGCGAGGGCGGCATGACGGGGCATGGTGAAATTGCCCGCGAGGGCGACGACTCTTATTCCGGTGAGATCCGCTATTCCTCGCCCGATGGCAGTGTGGTGATCCAGCTCAGCGGCACACGCATCGGCGAATGCGACAACCCGCAGTAAGGGAGGATCGGACATGAAATCCGTTGTGATAGCTTCGGCATTGGTTGTTTCGTTGTCATCGGGTGCTGAGGAGATCGAGGATCCGTGGGCGTTGATGCCGGCGCTGCCGGCCAGCTGTTACCAGTCGGACGATGACTTTGTCGATCAGGCCTATGCGGCCATGGAGGTCCTGGCTGCGGAGCGGGCGCGGCAGGACGGAATCAACCAGGAATTGTCGCAACAAATGGCGAACATGGATCCGATGGAGCACCAGCAGCGCATGATGGATTTCATGATGAAGAATCCCCAGGAAGCCCGGAAGTATATGGAGGAAGTGGCCGGCGTCGGCACACGGGGCAACGAATTCCTGCCGCAGATGCAGGAGGAGACGCTTGCACTACAGACGGCGCGTGATGAGCTGAACGCCGAGTATGACGTCGCGGTGAAAGCCCTGGACGATGCCTATGCAGGCAGTACGGCGGGAACGTTTGAGGATCCAAGGAAATTTGACTCGGATCTCGCAAAATATCATGCCGCAGTCGACGCCTATAACGCAGGCTACGAGAGTGTTTGCGCCAAGCTGTGGCAGGACGGCCAGTATCGCGACTGGCTTTCGCGGCACGAAGCATTGCAGCGCCGGACGGCGGCCTGGGAGGCGGAATCGGACCTCGTCACGCAGAATTACGCTATTCTTGGAATAGATGCGACCAATTATCGCAGTACGTCAGGACTCACGGCCGCACACCGCCAGGTCGAGGCGGCTGCACAGATCTATAACCGGCGCAAGTATCAGCCGGTGCCCAAAGATGATTTCGTGCCCGGCCCGTGACGGTGAAGTTGAGCCACGAACCCGGGGACGAGCAGGTTTGAGACAGTTGCATACCAGGGTCTTCTGCGCATTGATGGTGCTCGCCCTGGTTGCCTGCCAGGGCGAACCGGCACCGGATGCGGTATTTCTCGGCCGGTTCATCACACTCGACAGGGGCATGCCCGAGGTCGACGCGCTGGCGGTCACAGATGGCCGTATTGTTGCTGCAGGTGCTGCATCGGAAATCCTCAGCCTGGCAGGAAAACAAACGCGACGCGTGGAGATTCGCGGTGTCGCTGTGCCCGGCTGGGTCGACGCTCACGTGCACGTCGCAGGCCTCGGTGAGTTTCTCGAGACGCTGAATGTGCAGGCGAAGAGCAAGGAAGCCATCCTCGAGAATGTGGCGCGAGCCGCTGCGGCTACACCGCGCGGCGAATGGATCGTTGGTCGCGGCTGGGACGAGGGATACTTTGTGGTCAAGGAGGATCCGGTTGCCGCAGACCTCGATCCGGTGAGCCCGAATCACCCGGTCATCCTGTCCGGTATAGGCGGGCATTCGGTGTGGGTCAATTCGCTGGCGCTCGAACGTGCCGGCATCGACGGCGAAACCCCGGATCCGGAAGGAGGACGCATTGTCCGCGATGAGCAAGGCCGTGCTACCGGACTGTTGCTGGAAACAGCCGAGTCGCTGGTGACCGCGGTGATGCCCGACACGACCACGCCGGAAGTTCTGGAGAGGCGCATGTTGGCGGCGCTGGAACGCTATGCGCACTGGGGTCTGACCGGTGTACATGATGCCGGTGCCAGTCTCGCGGAAATTGCGGTTTACAGGAAATTGGCCGAAGCCGGCGAGCTGCCGCTGCGCGTTTACGCGATGGCACACGGCGATGCCGCAGTGGAGCGCTATCTCTCAACGGGACCGGAGATCGGACTTTATGAAGACCGGCTGACGGTGCGCAGTTTCAAGATTTACGTTGACGGCGCACTCGGCTCGCGCGGCGCGGAGTTGAGTGAGCCATACAGCGATGCGCCGGACAGCAGTGGGCTGCGTCAAATGCAGGACGACGAACTCGATGCATTCCTGGTGGCGGCGAAAGCAGAAGGCTTTCAGGTTAATGCGCATGTCATCGGCGATCTTGCCGTGCGGCGAGCACTGGACGCGATCGAACGCAACGGCCTGGACAAAAACGACCGCTTTCGACTGGAGCACGCATCAATGATCGCGCCGGAGGACCTGTCGCGCTTTGCCGAGCTCGGTGCTATCGCATCCATGCAACCCGTGTTCGTCGGCGAGTACCAGCGCTGGGGCGTAGATCGCGTCGGCACCCGACGCGCGGCATGGATCCTTCCGTTCTGGGACTTGCTGTCGACCGGCGCTGTGCTGGCCTCAGGGACGGACTTTCCCGCCTCCGACACCGGCGATCCGCGCCACACCCTGTATGCGCTCGTGACACGCAAGGGATTTGATGGCCAACCCAAGGACGGCTGGTTTCCCGATCAGAGCATCGATGTCGAAACGGCACTACGGTCGATGAGCCAGGGTCCGGCGTTTGCGGCGTACGAAGAAACAGATCTCGGCACACTGGGCGTCGGGCGATATGCGGATTTCACTGTACTCGCCGACGATCCGCGGAATGTTCTACCGGAAGCGTTGAGATCACTCGCCGTCACGATGACCGTGGTCGGCGGAAAAATAACCTTCAACGCTGCTGACTGAAAAAGGGTCGAGCCGAATTCTCGGAGTGTCACCCGGATTACGAACATTC
>DATICC010000233.1:0-7153 GCA_035457045.1 Woeseiaceae bacterium
CACGCGGCATGCGCAGGACAAGCAATAACCCTGGCCAGCACGGGATGATCATGGTGCTGAGGGGTCGTCGATCACTGAATCTGCTGGGATTTGCCTGCTGCCTGGGATTGATGGCATACGCCCTGTATGCCGAACACGTGCTGATGCTCGCGCCTTGTCCCTTGTGCATACTGCAAAGACTGGCTGTCATTGTGCTGGGGATCGTGTTCCTGGTTGCTGCACTTCACGATACCCGCGGGGCCGGGCGCTACGTCTACGCGATGCTGATCGCGGTCGCAACGCTTGCCGGTGCTGCAGTGGCAGGCTGGCACGTGTGGCTGCAGAACCTGCCCGCCGACCAGGTACCGACCTGCGGTCCGGGGCTGGACTACATGCTCGAGAGCTTTCCACTCGCAGACGTGCTGAAGATGGTATTCAGCGGCTCGGGCGAGTGCGCATCCGTGGACTGGCAGTTCCTGGGGCTTTCGATGCCGGCATGGGTAATGATCGACGTCCTGATCGTCGGCGGCGCCGGCATCTGGAATAACCTGCGAAAGACATGAAATCGACGTGCCGTGGTCTGTGGGCTTGCACTGTAGGAGCCTGCATTGCAGGCGACGCGGACGACCAAATCTCGCGCGGCTTCTGAGCGTAGCGAATCAGCGTCGCCGGCAGGCTGGCCCTATGAAGGAATGGCTCCCTACGGTCCGCTTAATTTCCTTCATAGGGCCAGCCCACCGGCGACGCTCCCTGTCCTCGTCGCAGCAAATCGGCGCAACGCCAGCCGGTAGCGCGGTGCCGACTCAAGCCGGCGACACGACGGTATGCCTTACGAGCGAGTTAAGATTTCCGAGCGAGAAAGGCATGGCGGCGGGTCGCCGGCGTGCAGCACGGCATCCAGACCGACGTCGCGAGCACTGCTCGCTCCTACAGCGGCTTTGTCCGGGGGGTGGAGGTAATGCCTGCCGCGTGGCGCGGGAACGCGGAGGCGTCGATGGTTTCGAGGTAGCCGTGCCAGGCAGCGTAGCCTATGACGGGCAGGATGACGGCCAGGCCGAGGAACAGCGTGGCCGCGCCGATCAGCAGGCCGAGCATGATCAGGGCGAGCCATATCAGCATGGCGAGCTTGTTGCGAAGCACGGCATTGATCGATGTAACGATGGCGGTCACGCTGTCGACGTCGCGGTGCAGGATCATGGGCAGCGAAAAAGCGCTGGCGGAGAACGTGACCAGCGCAAACAACGCGCCGACGAGGCTGCCGATGGTCAGGTACCCGATCATTTCCCTGAGCGTCGGGCTCGCATCGGTGGGGAAGAATATGCTCACCATGATGCCGGCCCTGGCCCATACCATGAACAGCACCAGCAATATCAATGCAAACACGAGTTCGTTTCCGAAATGACGCTTGAGCGCCTCGGAGAGGCTGGCAGCCATCGACGGTTCCTGGTTGCGCTCGATCTGAGCGCTGATCGCGTACAGGCCGATGCACGTCAATGGCGCAAGGAACACAAATCCTCCCAGCATGGCCAGCATGAACCAGTAACTGCCGTAGACCCAGGCGAGCACGACGACCACGGCGATGACGGCTGCCATGAAGATGCCATAGGCAAGGCTGTGCTGCGGGGCACGCCGGAAATCCGCAATGCCGAGACGCAACCAGCAAAAGGGCGCCAGCGGCGACACGATACGGCACGGCGCCACGAAGGGCATCGTGCTTCGATCGACGGTTTGGTCATTCATCGTCTTGTCCGCCGGAACCCGATGCTGTCGTCGCAGCTCCCATCCGGTAACGGAAGCCAATTCCGAATATTAAGGATTTTTCATCGTAAGGTTGCGCACCCATGGTCAGGATCACGGGAATCGTTGCCGGCCCGACACCCTCGAGCGCCCAGTCTTCGGCGAGGAAACGCTGGTATCGAATATCGACGTTCCACTGCATCTTTTCGGAGCGGTCATAGTCCAGCCGCAGCCGCAGATAGTCGAATGTTGATTCCAGATCCGGAAACTGGCTCAGCCCTGTGCTGGCGGAATCAAGCGTGATTTCGGATGCCCCCTCGGAACGCGTGTAGTCGAGCTGCAGATCGAACTTCCCGGCGATTTGCCGCATGTGGAAGCCCGCAGCGGCCGTGTAGAAGTCATCCGAATTCTCTGCCTGCCAGTCTTCGGTTGCGAAGGATTCGCTGCCGGCCTGCGTGGACTCGAGATTCTCGTATCCGCCGCTGACATAGACAGACGCCGTCTCGGAGATGGACCAACTCAAGTCGGCAGCCAGCCTGATGTCGTCGCCGGATGTCAGTCCGAGCCGGGATTTCGCGTAATCGTCGTCTGCAAAAAGGCCGGTCAGGGTAATGCTGACCGGACTCTCTGGCAAAGTGGCGGAGACGGTCATCTCACCAAAGCGCCGATAGCGATATGCCAGGTTGTACTTTCGCAGCAACGGGTTCTGGCCGAGGCCGGACGCAAAAGTCTCGTCGTACAGATCGATGTCCCGCTCCGAGACGCCGCCCTTGATGTCGACCTGGATCACGTCCTGCGGGCGCCAGCGCAATCGACCCCACCCGGTGTCTTCGGTTTGTTCCGCAACCTCCTGGTAATCCCGGTCGATGATCTGGCGATCGACGCCGCCGGAAACACGTACCGTATCGAACGCATCGAAATCCAGTGCGCCACTCAAGGCCGTTCTTTTGAAACTGTATGGTGTGTTTGTTTCAGCTTCTCCCGACAAAAATGTATCGGCGATGACGCGCGACCATGTAGCAACCGGCGTCTGGTTGTCCCGCTCATCGTAACGGTAGCCTGCCCGCACGCGAATCCTGTCGTTAATTCTGGACGCCACCGATACGGCAAGGTTTGCGGTTGCAACATCGCCGTCCAGCTGCGAACGCGGCAAGGGTGCGACATTCAGGTTGCTGTTGGTCGTGTAAGGCAGAAAAGTTGCGTCCTGATCCAATTGGCCGACCGCGCCGGTGAAGGCGATCACAGTGTCGTACTGCGTGAGCCGGTAGTTGCCGTTGAGCCTTAGCTGCTGGAAGCTGTTGCCCGGCGCCTGTGCTTGCGCCGCGAATTCCGCGCCGGCTGCCCCCGTGAACGGGTTTTCCCAACGCAGCTCGTGCAGGCTGTTATCGAATTCCGAGAGGAAATAGCCCAGTGACAGGAAGCCGTTGTCGCCGGCGTATCGAACGCCGACATCGACCGTATCTGTGGTGAAGTCGAACGGTGCCGGCAACAGGCTCGATTGCGTGAAGTAGGAGCCGCCGTTGACCCGGAGGCCGTCCTGCTCCTGGCGGCGAATCTGGGCGGAAAATTGCAGGCGGCTCGTTGCAAGGTAGCGGCCACCCAGTTGCAGCGTCCGGCGCTCGCTCTCGATGTCCCGCTGCACCAGGCTGTCATCCAGTGCGGCGAACCCCGAAGTTTGCGGGGCACGTATCCAGCCGTCCGGGAGCGACAGCGTATCCGCAGCGGATTGCACAAGTATCGTGTCGGTCGTGAAATACTGGGTATGGGGCAATTGACGGTAAGCGAGCGTGTACTCGTAGCTGCCCTGCCGTCCTCCCTGCAATTCGACAAACCGTGAATCGAGGCCGAGGTCCTCGACCTGCCATTGCAGCTGATGTCTGTCGCTGACGATAGACCCGTCGCCGTCGAGATTTGCGTAGGTGCCGGATTCGCTGTAACCGGTGGCGTCGCCGAGGTGGGCTGAGTCGTCGCTGACCTGGCTTGCGCCTGCGGAAATGTCGCTGCGCCGTCCGGATTCAAAAGGGCAGTATTCACAGACCCAGTCGCTGGTATCGACTGCTTGTGAGTGCGCAATCGGGATGCTCACGGCGGCGCTCACGACAACAAGCAACTTTTTGGACAGTGACATAGCGTTTACCTGTTGCTCCCCGGTCTCCGGCGCTGGTCGCTAGCGCATCAGTTTGGAACCCGAGGGATGATTGGAACCGTGCACCTGTTCGTGGCAATTGAGGCAACTCTGCCCGAGCAAGAATTGTGAGGGCACTCCGTCCGCAAGACCGTCGGTACCCTGGGCGATGCTCGGATGGCCGGATTGCGAATGGCAACTCTGGCACAGCAACGGCGCCCGGCTGACCAGCATTCCCGGGTGATTGGAGCCGTGCGGCGCGTGACAGAGGCCGCAATCCTCGGCGACCGGTGCGTGTTCCCAGAGAAAGGGCCCACGCTTTTCTGCGTGGCAGTCGTAGCAGGTGTCATTCAGGGTCTGCTGCGCCAGTTGCATGGCAGTGGTCTCGCCGTGCGGGCTGTGGCAGCCGCTGCAGTCCATCTTGCCTTCGAACAAGGGGTGGGCAAATGCCTTCAGCGTCTCGTTCCTTTCCAGGGCGTGACAGGCGAAACAAACGTCCGGCTGTGTGCTCGTCTGCAGCACCGCGTCCTGTGGCGCGTGCACGGTATGGCAATCCGCGCAGGCGACTTCGCTGCCGTCGTGCGGGCCGCCGTGCCAGCCGAATCCGACATCGGCACTGTGGCAGCCAAGACAGGTCGTGTTTTGCACGCCAACCGCGGCGCCGCTCTCCGAACCGAAGCGGATTACCGGTGGCCGTTCCTGCCCGCGCCGTACCCTGGCGGCATGCGCTCCGCCCGGCCCGTGACAGGCTTCGCACTGTAATTGCTGCGGGCCGAAGGGACTGTGCGCATCGCCCGGTACACCGTGCGGTGTACGAAACACGGCGAGGCTCACCGGATCATCGTGGCAGGCGATGCAGGTATCGGCACCCTTGTCGCTATAGGGTACGGGTGCGGCTGGTTCCGTTCCGGACTGGCCGATCGAATCCGGCGAGGCCAACAGACAGACAGTCAGGAGAAATGCAGCACGAGCCGGTGATTGCGGATGCATTCGATCATGTGTCCCTGTCAGTTGACGCTTTTCACAGACGGATTGAGACGGGAGGCCCGGTTCGGCCCCCCGTCACCTGTCAGTTGAATTCGAACGTCTCGATGTTATGCATTTTCTTCACGTCCGCAATACGATCCGGCCCGTGGCAGACCGCACAGGTCTCGACACCGGCCGAGATCATGCTGCCATCGGCTGCCTTGGTGGCATTGAGGTCACCGCCGTTCTGCAACATGTGCTGCGTATCCAGGTTATCGACATGGCAGGCTGAGCAGACGGACATGTTCGGCGATACAACCCGGTCATCGGTCAGGGTGGCGGTGCTGTTGGCATCGAACGTAGTACCGAACACCTCGGTTGAATCGACCGGATAGTATGTGTCCGCGAGATGGCATCCCTCGCAATTGTTCAGGCGGCCGGGGTAGACGAAGTCGAATACGTCAGCGCCGCTGAAACCGCAGACGCCGAAGGGTACGCCGATCGTGCCCGAGGCGTGTATGCCGTGGATCATGTGCTTGAAGTCGATCGTTTGATCATCCGAGCCCAGGGCTGCGATACAGGCAGCACCACCGCGACGGGCGACATCCGTCATCATCGGGTTGTGACAGGTCACGCAGACTTCCGGCTTGTTCGTGCGGTTGTTGCCGTGCAGCGATAGCTGGTTGTGGCAGTCGTCGCATTTCGCGAAATCGACCACGGCCCGACGCGCGGCGGCCGAGCTGTCGGTAATGGGTGCGTACACAATGGCATTGGTCACGGCGATTGCTTCGTAGGAACCGTCGTTGTAAACGTCGACCGCCGGGTGCCCTTCGATTGCAACAGATAACGAGCCGGTTGCCGTCGCCGGGATTGCGGTAGCCGACGTGACCGTGAAGGTTCCATCGCCGTTGTTGGTGGATGCACCGCCGCAGGCGGCAAGCGGGTTCATTACCAGTGGCAGTGCGGGCAACCGGCCACTGCCGATGTTGGCGTAGTCCGTAGTGCTCCAGGCGATGTTGACAGACAGGCGGCTCACGCCGCCGGCGCAGACCGTGAACGGTTCGTCAGTATGGATATCGTAGGCCGCGTCTGCGTTGGTCGGGTCGGTGACCGAGAATGTGACCTGCGGGTTCTGTCCTTGCCCGGTGTTGATGACGTCGAGGATATTGTACGAGAAAGCCTCGGCGGCTGTGCGTTCGCGGATCTCGTGAGCGACCGGGACCTGCACCAGTCGACCCTCGGAATTGGTCACAGTGCCGTCGGGTCCGTGACAGTCGACGCACTGGGTGTCGTCCGAGAACAAGAATCCTCCCGGGTGCGTGCCGTCTTCGATAGCGTAGTCGTGCTCGCCGTTGCCGGCAACGCCATCGTCGTAGTGGCAGGTACCGCAGGCGGCGCGATTCGGCATCAGGCGATAATTGCTCGCCTGCGGCGTATCGGCGTCACTTTCATCGTGGCAGGTCTGGCAGTTCCGGATGTCCTGCGGCCACACGACACCCGACCATTCGTGGACAGTGCCACTGCTGCTGATGATCTGGTAGTCCGGGCGGCCGGAATGGATATTGTGTACGAGGCGCTTCATGTCGACCGTATTGCCACTCGGCACATTGACGGATGACGGGTTATGGCACATGACGCAATACTCCACGTCGAAGCGCGCGTCGCCGTGCTCCTCGAGATTGTCATGGCAGGCATTGCAGGTGTCGCTGTCGACGATAAGGCGGCTGAACAGCGGTGCGCCGCCGGTCGGCAGAAAATCCGTCGGCGCGTTGTTGGCCGGGATATTTTCCGGAGTGAAGCCGCCGGAACTTGTACGAATCTCGACGCCGATGCGATGGGTCTTGTTCTGGTCATAGACCGGGCCGCCAGGGTATGCGGTCAATGCATTCGCAAAAGTGTACTGGTAGGTGCCGTCGCCGTTGTCGACGAATCGGGCCGGCGCGGCCGTCTCGGTGGTCGCCTGGGCGTTCGCAACGCCGCCGCTGCTGCGCGTGATGTAAGACTGCCACTGGCTGGATCCGCCATTGACGCCGGGGGACAACTGGGAAATTACGAAGCGGATATTGGCAGCCGGCATGCCCTTGAGACCCTGCTCGAGGTCGTTCGTCAGGCTGATGCTGACCGTGGGCGCACCACCGCCAGCCGGTACGTCGACGTCAAGCACCTCGACGTTGATTTTCTCCGCGGAAGTTACCGGTACGGCGCCACTCGGTCCCGGGGGTCCGGGGTCACCGGGGTCTCCTGGCGGGCCCTGATCTCCGGGGGCGCCGTCGGCGCCATCGCTGCCGCTGCAACCGGCCGCGGCAAGTCCAATGAGAATGATTGCGATTACGGACTTGCGATTGG
>DATICC010000234.1:0-5321 GCA_035457045.1 Woeseiaceae bacterium
GCAGTTTTTCCATTTCCTCCGCGTCCCTGCGGCCGTCCGCGGCGGCGACCTTGAGCATCATCAGGGCGATTTCCCTTTTGTCATCGCGCGTCAGCACGCCGCTCAAATCCCTCAGCAGCCCCTCGAGATCCGGATTGTCTGCAAGATTCGTCAAAGCCCGGTTCAGCAACTCCAGGGACTGGGCGCTTTCGAGGTGAAAATGCCGGCCGACTCCCTTCAGCATTTCCGCGGTTTCCGAAGAGGAGATGGCGCCGTCGCCCTTGGCGACGTAAACGAGCAGTGCGGCCACCAGGAACTGCGAATCGTAGACCTCGGTGTCGTCGCTGGTTTCGATGACCAGCGTCGCGCCCTCGAATCTCGGATTGATCGTTTCGTCGATCATGCATCTCTCCAGCCGTTCCCGGTGCGGCCATCGTGGCTGCAACCTGGCTCCATTCTACCTGCGGCGGCGGAGCAGGCGCGACAAAAAGTGCGCGGCGGCGCCACTATCCGGCAGGATATCTGGCCTTCATGTACTTCACGGAATCGTCGATCAGGGCACGCAGTTCCTTCCGGTCGATATCGTCCAGCGACTTGACGTACAAGCAGCTCTTGCCGGTCTTGTATTTCCCCAGCTTCTTCATGCGGGCCGCAAATTCCGAGAACCCCGGCATGATGTAGATCGTCAGGTTTTGCTTTCGGGGGGACACACCACAAAGCATCCAGCTCCCGCTGCGGCCGCTCGCATAGCGGTATTCGTAACTGCCGAAGCCGATGATGCTCGTGCCCCACATGCGGGCAGGGCTGCCGGTGGCGGCGCGCATCATCCTGCACACCGCCTCGCAGTCGCTGCGCTTTTTCGCGTCGGCGATCGTGCCGAGAAAGGACTTGACACTGGCATCGCTCTTTTTCGTCTTCAGCTCGGCCATGGATGCACCTCAACTCGTTCCGTACAGCCGGTCACCGGCGTCTCCGAGACCGGGCACGATATACTTGCGCTCGTTCAGGTGATCGTCGATCGCGGCCGTGTACACGGTGACGTCCGGATGCGCATCGCGCACTTTCTTCAGGCCTTCCGGGCAGGTCACGATGCAGACCACGATGATCGTGGCCGCGCCTCCGGCTTTCAGCATGTCCAGGGCCGCAACGGTCGACCCGCCTGTTGCCAGCATCGGGTCGATGACGATGCACAATGCGCCGTCGGTCTGCGGCGGCAGGCGGTGGTAATAGGTAACCGGCAACTTTGTTTTCTCGTCGCGATAGATGCCGACAAACCCTACGCGCGCCGTCGGCACCAGGCCAAGAATCCCGTCCAGCATGCCGATTCCCGCCCGCAATACCGGCACCACGACGATGTCCTCATCGATCATCCGGCATTGCGCCATAGCGACCGGCGTCTGGACCTCGACCTTCTTCAGCGTGACATTCTTCAACGCCTCGTAACAGAGAAACATCGTGATTTCTGTTGCCAGTTCGCGAAATTTCTTGTGACCGGTGTCCTGGTCGCGAATGAGTGACAGCTTGTGCTGGACACAGGGATGTTTCACTTCTACGTGCATCGCGTCTCGCTCCTCGTTATCGTTGTTCTGTCGCCGCGGCTGACCGCCCAGTCACTTCGGCTGATCGGACCAGATGGCGAACTCGTTGCCGTTAGGGTCGGTGAAATGGAAACGGCTGCCGCCGGGAAACGAAAAGATCTCCTTCGTAATGGTGCCGCCGAGCGCCCGCACCTGCTCCACGGCTCTGCCAAGGTCCTTCCTGTAGAAGACCACCAGCGGCGCGCCGGATCGTACCGATGCCGCGGTATCGGCGCGGTAGAACCCGCCTGCCAGGCGGCCGTCGTTGAAGCTGCAGTAATCCGGCCCGTAGTCCTCGAACTTCCAGCCGAACAGGCCCTCGAAAAAAGTCCACGCTTTGCGCGGATCCTTCGCCGGCATTTCTATGTAGTCGATCCTGTTTTCGCCATCCACGTGCCACCTCCAGGGTTCAGGTGCTCAGTTCTCTCAGCCTCAGGATAGGCCTTTCGGCATGAATCTCTACCCTGCCAAACGCTCCGGACATTTCATAGCGCCCCTCATCGACCAGGCGCAGGCCGGTGATCTTGCCGCCGCCGAGTCCGGCGGCTATGGCCGACACCGCATCGGCGTCTCCCGGCACGGCCGTCGTTTCGAGACGGGAGCAATATGGGAACTCCAGCACCGCCGGCCGGTAGCACGCCCGTTGCTTGGGTCGCGGGCGTTCGTAAAATGCATGCTCCGGGCTGAGACAGAGATCGAGATCAATGTGCAACGACCCTCCGTCCGTCTCCCAGGACAGGACGAAGGACTGGGTCAGGTCAACGGCGCGAAACTCGCGCAATTCCGTCCAGTTCGTCGATTTGTCCGGCATGGGGCCCTCAGGCAACGATGTCCGTCATGATGCGCGTCCTGACCGAATTGGCGACAAAGCACCTGTCGTGCGCCTCGTGGTGTATACCCTCGATATCCCGCCTGGTCGGTATCTTGCCGCCGGAATAAGTCGCCTCCGGCCGAAGGATCACGCGCGTCATGGCGAGCCTGCCCACCTCGTCCTTCTCGAGATATCCGATGGCGGCATCCCGGTAGCTGTCGACGCGGAATCCCTTCGCTGCCGCAATCGACAGGAAGAACAGCATGTGACAACTGGACAGCGATGCGACGAAAGCCTCTTCGGGATCGAGATTTTCCGGCTTCGAGTACGGCAAGGGCACGATCTGCGGCGACGACGATGCGGGCACCGTGAGTCCGCCATCGAATGACCAGAGGTGTGCACGCGTGTAGTCTCCGTTGACGAACGGGCTGTTGCTGCGTTCCCAGGAAATCGTTGCTGCGTATTTGCCCATGGATCCTCTCAGGCAAGTCGCTGGCCATTGACCGCCGGTTTGTCCGGCACTGCCAGGATCACGCTGCCGTCCGGCTGCACGAATCCGGTCACCAGGCACTCCGATATGAACGGCCCGATCTGCTTCGCGGGAAAATTGACCACTGCAATGACTTGTTTTCCCGGCAATTCGTCGACCGTGTAATGATCCGTAATCTGTGCCGATGAACGGCGTACGCCGATCCTGTCACCGAAATCGACCTTCAGTTTGTAAGCCGGTTTTCGCGCCTCCGGAAACCGCTCCGCGCTGACTATGGTCCCGATGCACAATTCGACTTTTTCGAAGTCCTGCCAGCTGATCTGCGCCATCCCTGCCCCTCTCAATCCGCTTCGATGGTGACGACGGTGTCACTGTAGTGACCATTGAAGCTGGTACGGCCACTCAGGCTGTAGGCGCCGATGCCGCTGAATTCGATGTAATCCCCGGCGCGCAGGTCTGCCGGCAGGCCGACGGCACCGGGCAACATGTCGATATTGTCGCAGGTCGGGCCGTACAGGCGAAAATCCCTTTGACGGCCATCCAGCGGCCGCCCATCGCGATACGCGACGGCCGGGTAACGGTCATGACCCTTCAGATTCAGTTCCCAGAAGATCCCGTAAATGCCGTCATTGATGAACAATCGATCGTCCTTGCGCATCAGCACCTCGACGACCGCGGTCAGGCCGGGCGCCGCCAGCGCGCGGCCCGGCTCACAGAGAATTTCGCCATTTTCGCTCAGTGGCAGCGCCGTCATCGCTTCCCGCACCGCGGCAAAATATTCGGCGAGCGGCGGCACCGGGAAGCCGGGGTACGGCATCGCAAAGCCACCGCCGATATCGACCAGCCTGAGCTTCCGCGGCAATGTCCCGAGGACCCGCGCCGCCACACCGATGGCGTAACGGTAGGCAGCGGGGTCGGTGACGGACGAGCCGACATTGAAAGCCAGCGCCGGTTCCGCGCCACGTGCCGCGATGGACTCGATCAGCGATGGAATCAGCGCCGGCGCAGCGCCGAACTTCGCCGACAGATCGGACATCGCGGATTTGTGGTGCACGGCCATGCGGGCGAATATCACCGAGCCCGGCAGGTCGATCTCCCGGGCCAGCGATTCCAGGCCGGCATCGTGATCGATGACGAAATGCCGCACTCCGTATTGTCGCTGCGCCACCGCGGCTGCGCCACGCAGGCGAACCGGGATCATGAAATAGCAGCTTGCATCCGGGAACAGCCCGGCCACGCGCGACACTTCCGGCAGGGACGCACAGTCGAAATGCCGGATGCCTGATTCGTACAGCAGGCTGAGAACACGGGGATCGTCATTGGCCTTTACGGCATAAAGCACACGGCCTGGAAATTCCCTGACGAACGCCACCGTCGAAGCTCTGTAACGCTTCGGGTATATGCAGTAAACCGGTTGCACGGGCCGAAGCTGGCGCAACATCTGCCCGACATCGGCGTAGCTGTCCGTGGCCCCGGCGAGCTCGTGTGCGCGCTCAGCTGCCAAGCAGGCCGCTCTGTTCGATGCCATCGAGGATGAATTGCACCGCGAGTGCCGACAGCAGCACCCCCATAACCCGCGAAATGACGTGCATGCCGGTGACACCGAGGACGCGGTAGATATGGGTGGCGAGCAACATGCTCGCCAGCGTAAGCAGAAGCATCAGCAGCAGGGTCGCGATAACGGCAATCTGCAGCAGGAAGACACCATCGGTGCCGGCCATCAGCAGGATGATCGCACCCATGGCCCCCGGCCCGGCAATGAGCGGCGTGGCCAGCGGAAACACGGCGATGTCCTGGCGTGTCGCGGCTTCCTGCGTTTCCGCCTCCGTGGTCGTGGTCGCCCCGGAGGAAATGGCGAAGGCCATCTCGATACCGATCAACAGCAGCAGGATACCGCCGCCGATGCGCAAGGCCGCCAGCGAGATGCCGAGGCTGCGCAGCATGATTTCGCCAAGCAGCGCAAACAGCAAAAGTATGACGGTGGCTACCAGGGTGCTGCGCAAGGCCGTACGCATGCGCAGCTTCGGCGTGTCCTTGGCGGTGAGCACCGCGAACATCGCCGCGACATCCAGTGGGCCGATAGTGGCAAACAGGGTGGTAAACGCGAGGATCGCGGTGTCCAGCATGATCGATCAGGCCTGCGGCAATAGCTGCCGCGCATTCTAACAGGCTGTTAAAAAATGGCTGTCCTGCCCTTTTCAACGTCGCGCAGAAAAAGGTGTCAGGTTTATTTAGCGACTGAGCAGGGCACGGCAGCCGGGGGGAGGCCTGTGACGGGATGGCTCCCTGCGGTCCGCTTAATTCCCACAAACGACCCGCCCGGCAACTGTCCTTGGAGTCGGCGGAGAGTGCGTGCACCGGCCGAAACCCTGGTCGCGCTGTTTCAGCACGGCAGTCGGGGGGAGGCCTGTGACGGGAATTAAGCGGACCGCAGGGAGCCATCCCGTCACAGGCCTACCGCCGG
>DATICC010000235.1:0-5473 GCA_035457045.1 Woeseiaceae bacterium
GGGCGCCTCGGCAATGCGTTCAAGTTGCTGCGGGTTTCGGGTGCGTACTGGCGAGGTGATTCCCGCAACGAAATGTTGCAACGCATCTATGGAACCGCGTGGGCCAACGACAAGCATTTGCGTCAATACCTGACGCAGATCGAGGAAGCCGAGAAACGCGACCATCGGCGTCTCGGCAAAATCATGGACCTGTTTCATTTCCAGGAGGAAGCACCGGGCGCGATCTTCTGGCACCCGAAGGGATGGAGCCTGCTGCAGAATCTCATCGAATACATGCGGCTGAAGCAGAACGAAGCCGGCTACCTGGAAGTGAATACGCCGGAGCTGATGGACCGATCGCTGTGGGAGGCATCGGGACACTGGGAGTCCTTCGGCCAGAACATGTTCACGACGGAAACGGTGGACGGTCGAAACTTCGCGATCAAGCCGATGAATTGCCCGGGCCATATCCAGATTTTCAAGCAGGGCATCACCAGTTATCGCGAGCTGCCGTACCGCCTGTGCGAATTCGGCAAGGTGCATCGCTATGAGCCGTCGGGCGCGCTACACGGCATGTTGCGCGTGCGCGCATTCACACAGGACGACGCACACATTTTCTGTACGCCGGAACAGATCAGCAGTGAAACGGTGGCCGTCTGTAACCAGATCCTGGGCATTTACCGGGACTTCGGTTTCGACGACGTCCTGATCAAGTTTGCGGACCGGCCGCCGGTGCGAGTTGGCGACGATGCCGTATGGGACCAGGCGGAAGCCGCGCTGAAGGCCGGCCTGCAATCGGCCGGACTGGACTACAGTTACAACCCCGGCGAGGGTGCGTTTTACGGGCCGAAGCTGGAATTCGTATTGCGCGACGCGATCGGGCGCGACTGGCAATGCGGCACGCACCAGGTCGATCTCAATCTGCCAAAGCGCCTCGGGGCTTTGTATGTCGGTGAAGACGGGCAACGGCACACGCCGGTGATGTTGCATCGCGCGATATTCGGTTCACTGGAACGGTTTATCGGCATCCTGCTGGAACATCACGCGGGCAATCTGCCGTTATGGCTGGCACCGACCCAAGCCAAGGTCCTGACCATTACGTCCGACGCCGACGACTATGCGCGCGACATCGTTTCACAACTCAGGAACGCGGGAATCAGTGCGGATGCAGACCTTCGCAATGAAAAGATTTCCTACAAGGTGCGCGAACACAGCGTCGCGAAGGTTCCGGTGCTCATAGCAGTCGGGCAGCGCGAAGTCGAAGACAGAACCGTTGCGTTGCGCCGCCTGGGTTCGAAGCAACAGCAAGTCGTGAAACTCGGCCAGGCCATAGAGCAACTCAGCGAGGAAATCCGCCATCGGGGCCGCGCGGCCTGACTGGTCCCCGCGGCAAGTCCTCCGCCATTTTGCGTACTTGCTAGGCCCGGCCGACGGTTGCAATTGTCACCGATGCGCTGATTCCGCCAGCCGGCAAATTGCGCGCTGATTTTCCCTTTCCGATCTCCACGCGCAGCGCTCCGACTGCGACCAAACGTGACGCTACCTGCATTGTGACTGTGCGACCCGTCACAGATTCATAATCATGTCGGAGTCCGGCGACAAATACACGAACCGTCGCCTATATACTCGTTCAACGCACCGGTCTGGTTCGCGATTGGACATAAATCACCCAGGAGGGTGAAGTGGCGCTGGAGTATTACAAAACGCAAGTTCTGCTGTTGCACAGCCAACAGAGCACACTCGACACATTGAGCAAGGGCTTCAACGATCGGTACTCGGTGCATTGTGCGACCACCGGCTCCGAAGCGCTATCGACACTCGGCGTAACACCGATACATGTCATCGTCTCTGCCCAGGACCTGCCGGGAATGAGTGGTCTCGACGCCTTGCGCGAAGCTCGCAAGCGCTCGCCCGATACCATAGGAATACTCCTTGCCGGCCGGGATCAAAGCGACGGCCTGGAAGCACTGGTGGGTGACAAGGAAGTATTCCAGATCGTGCGCGGCGAGATTACGCCCGAAGCGCTGCGCAACCTGATCGACACGGCGACCCGTCACGCGCGCCTGATCGCCCTGTCAGAATCTGCAAACGATACTGCGGCCAATGTCGATGAGCCCATGGGCGAACACATCGTCATGGAGACGTCGGAGAATGGTGCGACGATCATCAGCGATGGCACCGGCACGATGCCGGCGCTGAAGCCGCAGAAGATACAGCTGGGTGTCGATCTTGGCAGCCGGGGGATCGATATCCTCGTGCTGACAAAGGACGAGGAATTCCTGGCGACCGTAAAGGACTCGGCCCGCGGACTGCACAAGGTGGTGCACGCGGCTACGCCGTCACAGGCAGAATCCCTTTTCAACGACAACAAGATCGGCGTCCTGGTCACGGACGCCGCAATGATCGGGTCGAACATCGAAGTTCTCACACAACGATTGCGCTCTTTCGTACCACGACTGGTTGCCATAGTTGCGGGCCGGCGCGATGACGGCGAGCTTCTGATGGATTTGATCAATCGTGGTCATGTGTACCGGTTCCTGCTCAAGCCCGTTTCGCCGGGTCGTGCCCGGCTGGCGATCGAAGCCTCCGTCAAACATCATCTCGAAGCACCGGAAACCGCTTTCAAGGCGGTGCCGGGCAAGCCGCCCGTTGCGCCGGCTGCCAAACCCGTGCCGGCACCCAAGCCACAGGCCAGGGCGCCCGCCGAGCCGAAGCCCAGTCCGAGGCCCGAATCGCGGCCCGCTCCGAGGCCCGAGGTCAAACCAGGACCTGAAATCAAGGCCAAACCGGAGCCGCGACCCGAGCAGAAAAAACCTGCGGCAAAACCGCCTGCGCAACCTGCCCGTCAGGCAGCCCCGGCCAGGCCCCAGCGCAAAATGCCGACGATCTCGGCTTCACCGATCAACGCCGGACTCGACGACGCGTTCGCCAATGACAGCAGTTTCACTGAAACGGTAACAGGGCTCGCGGCGAGCATCGGCAAATCGCTGGCCGGCGGGTTGAAGAGAGCCAGGGAAGAAGCGCCGCCAGCAATCGCGCCAACAACCCCGCCCACACCGGTTTCGCCTGGTTTGTTTTCCCGGCTCTTTGCACCGAAGTTCCTTGCCAGCGGTGCCGTCGTCGTACTGCTTCTGATAGTCGGCCTGTGGATGTTCTCCGGTCCTGACCCCGAAGACATCGCAACGACAGGCGCAGCGTCGGAAGAGCCCGGAATGACAAGGGGACCGGTCGCACGCATCGTTGAATCAGAGGTGCCGCCACAGCCGGCCTCGACCGCGCAGCAGCCAACGCTTGCGGCGCCAAGCTATGCAGACCTGCTTGACGAGGCAAGAATTGCACGCGACGCCGGCGAAATCATAGAGCCTCGCGGCAGCAGTGCATTGGAACTTTATGCCGCCGCGCGCGACGCAGCTCCCGGCGACGTGGTCATCGCCAGCGAGCTGTCAGACATTGTGAACATCGTGCTCGGGATGGCCGAATCTGCACTGCTCGCCGGAAACGCGTCAGGCGCGGAGGACGCCATCGGTATGGTTCGCATGGCGACCCCGGACAACCCGCGACTGCCGTTCCTCGATGCGCAACTCTCGCAACTGCAGTATCGCAGTGCCCTGGACAACGGGCGCGCCGCGATTCGGGAAAAACGCTTCGAAGACGCAGCGACGCACATCGCCGCCGCACAATCCATCGCCGTGCCCGATTTGTCGGAGGCCGACCTGCTGGCAGAGGAACTCGCCCGGTCGCGCAGCGAACAAAGAATCGATGAAGTCCTCGCGCTGGCCGCCATGCGCCTCGACCAGGGCAATCTCACAACTCCTGCCAACGACAATGCCCGCTATTACTATGAACTCGCCCTCAGCAGCGACGCAGCCAACCCGGCCGCGCAGCAGGGACTCGTTCTGGTGGCAAGCCAACTGGTGTTGAAAGCTCGTGCGGCCATAGACACTGGCGAGCTCGACCAGGCCGCCGAACTGATTGGCGACGCACGCGAGCTCGACCCGGGCAACAGCGAGCTGGCCGCATCGACCCTCGCGTTGCAGAACGCAAGGCAGGCGCAAGCCGATGCTGCACTGCGCGTCGAAAGAGAACGGCAGGCCGAAATCCAGAGGCAGGCCGAAGCCGCAAGGCAGGCCGAACTCGAGCGGCAGGCTGAACTCGAACGTCAGGCAGCGGCAGAACGAGCTGCCGAGGCGGAGCGTATTGCCGAGCAGCAACGGCAGGACGAGACACGGCGCCAGGCGATTGCCGCAGCCGCCTTGGCCGCAGCTGCCACGGCACAGTCCGGGCTGGAGGCCGGTGGCCAGTCGGTTGCCGGCGTGGCGCAGACTGCGCCCGCTGCTGTCGATGTTTCGCCGCAGACCGCAGACGGTGGCGGGTCGACGGCCTCCGCAGCCGACCCGGCAGTGCAAAGCGCCACGGACCCGGAGCAGGCACCGGCAGAGCCACAGACTATCGCGGCTGCCTCATCGGGCGGCGCTACTTCCAATACAGGCCTTCCCGGCGGCAACGCTGGTGCTGCACAAGAGCCTGCCATGGTCAGCGTCAGCACCCTGACGCGTATTCACTACGTATCCCCGAAATACCCGCGTAACGCGATGCGCCGCGGAGTCACGGGATTTGTCGATCTCGTGATGACCATCGGTCGTGACGGCAATGTCTACAATGTCGTCGTGCAGTCGGCCGAGCCCGCATCGACATTCAACGAGGCGGCGATCGAGGCGGTTTCGCAATGGCAATTCGAGCCCGTCATCGAGAACGGGGCTGCAGTGGAAAAACGCACCGCGGTGCGCATGGCTTTCGAGCTGCAGGAATAATCCGGCTGCCCCGCCCCACGCCGGCCGATCGGCCGGTCGCCCAATAAAACCGACCGAGGTGGACCAATTGTCCCAATCGGGATACTCTTGTGCGCGAAGAATCGCATAAGTGGAGAGAGTGTGTGACGGCCGCGCGGCAGAAAAACGACAGTCTAGCAACCCGCAAACAACAAAAACGAAGTTTAAGGACCCAGGAGAAACTGCTCGAAGCTGCCCTGCAGGCATTCTCGGAGAACGGGTTCAAGGGGACGTCGACTCGCGACATTGCCGAACGAGCCGGGGTGCACCACCCGCTGATCACCTACCATTTCCGGAACAAGGAAGAGCTCTGGCGCGCGGCCGCCGACCGGGTATTCCGGCGCTTCAACGCGGAACTCCGGCAAGCGCTGGAGCGCAACGCCGATAAGTGCGCCAAGACGCGGATGGCTGCGATGATACGTGCATACGTGCACTACGCGGCGAAACAGCCGGCGCTGCACAAGGTCATCGTCCAGGAAGCCAGTTTCTCCAGCAGCCGATTGGACTGGCTGACCGACACTCACCTCCGGCCGCTGTATGAAACTGCCGTCGTTCATATCGCCGAGCTGCAAGAGCTTGGCGTCGCACCCAAGGGCGATCCCGCGCTCCTGTTCAATATGATTCGCGTCTCTTCCGGTGGACTGCTTGCCCTGGCCCAGGAGATC
>DATICC010000236.1:0-4332 GCA_035457045.1 Woeseiaceae bacterium
GCCGGCAGCGGATCTACCATATCGGCCGGAAATACAAAGTATCCCCTGACCAGTTGTTCATCGACTTCCGCGTAAGGCAAGGTCTCGGAGACGATCGTGCGTTGCGGCGCAATTGACGCAGCCGGACTGGGCGTGGCCTCGTCGCCTGCGTGCTCGTGCGACATCGCATCCACCGTACGCCGGTCTGCTTCCTGCTTCTCTGCATCGGGGGCCACTCTGTCGCATGCAACAAACACGGACGCGATGCTGGCAATGACCAGTCCCCGGATGAGCGCCCTGCTATGGTTCACGATCATCGACCTGCCCCCTGGTTTCGCTGCGCGCTAGTTTAATCGAAATCCGCTGGCGGGTTCACATCGCCGTCCCATTGCAAGCCCCAATTCCGGGTCCCGTTCAAAACGCGAGGCAATCCTGGTGCAACAAAGAGGCTGATCCGGACGGGTATCAATCCCGGTCATCGTCATCCCACGCCTTCAGCTTGCTCCTGTCCACCGCTTTCCATTGCTCGTCACTCTTGCGCGCAAGACGCCACACTTTCGCCAGGGTGTAAACGATCACGGCCAGCACGATAAAAAGCGCAATCGCGAGTTCAACTGTCACCGTGCACTCCCTCCGCTCCGATCAATCGCGCCGCAAACAACTTGATGGAAACATTCGCAAACTGATAACTTGCAGCATCGCCGTGCGCGCCGGTACGTGATCCGTGTGCCGAATGACACAGGACCCGGCTTTCGCCACAAGCCTGATCAAGAATCAACCATGAGAAGCCCAGAAGAGCATCGATCCGGCTGGCAACGTGCAAGCGCGTTCGTTCGCGAATCCTTGCGCGACACCACGACCGATCTTACAACGGGATCGACGGGGCGCGCACTCGGGCTGCTCGCGATACCGATGATGCTCGAGATGTCGATGGAGGCCATTTTTGCCGTCGTGGACATCGCTTTCGTCTCCCGCCTCGGCGTGAATGCGGTCGCAGCGGTCGGCCTGACCGAAGCACTCATAACAGTCCTCTATGCCATTGCCATCGGCCTCGGCATGGGCGTTACGGCCATGATCTCGCGACGGATCGGCGCGAAGAAACCCGATGCCGCCGCAAGCGTTGCCGGTCAGGCGGTCTGGGTCGGCGGCGCCGTGTCCATGGTCATCGGCGTCTCGGGGATCGTTTATGCGGAAGACCTGCTGGCCATGATGGGCGCGGACGCCGCAGTGATCGAAACCGGCAAAGGCTTCACGGCCGTCCTGCTCGGTGGCTCGGCCAGCATCCTGTACCTGTTCCTGCTGAATGCGGCATTCAGGGGCGCGGGTGATGCGTCAATCGCACTGAGGGCACTGGTACTCGCCAACGCAATCAACATCGTACTCGATCCCTGCCTGATCTTCGGCATCGGTCCGTTTCCGGAACTCGGCGTAACCGGCGCGGCGGTGGCGACAACGATAGGTCGTGGCACGGGGGTCGTATACCTGTTTTACAAGCTCTTTTCATCCCACGGCCGGCTGCGGCTGCGTTTGCGCCACCTGGCCATTCATGCCGCCCTCGTTCGTCGCATGATCCAGATATCCATCGGAGGCATCGGCCAGTTCCTCATTGCAACCTCCAGCTGGATAGTGGTCATTCGCATTATCGCGATCTATGGCAGCGCACCGATCGCCGCCTACACGATCGCGATCCGGATGCTCGAGTTCGCATTCCTTCCCGCATGGGGCCTCGGGAATGCGGCGGCAACACTGGTTGGGCAGAACCTCGGAGCCGGAAAGCCCGAGCGCGCCGAGCGAACGGCGACGCAGGCTGCCCGCTATAACACCGCTTTCATGGCAATACTGGGTTTCGCCCTCGTTGTATTCGCCCCGCAGGTCGTCGGACTGTTCACCAGCGACGAGACCGTGCTGCCCTACGGCATCAGCTGCCTGAGAATCCTGGGGCTCGGCTTTCCGCTGTATGCCGTCGGCATGATCATGACCCAGGCATTGAACGGCGCCGGCGATACGAAAACGCCAACGTTGCTCAATTTCATCAGCTTCTGGGTGATCGAGATCCCGCTGGCATATTGGCTGGCCACCACGGCGGGATTCGGACCGAACGGAGTGTTCATTGCCATCGTTACGGCGGAATCGACCCTTTCGGTTCTTGGCTATATGGTGTTTCGCAACGGTGCCTGGAAGTTGCAGCAGGCATGACCGAAGCACCGTTATACTGCGACCCTTTGCAGGATTCCTGCCGGTTCAGCCTGTGTCGGAAGCGCCGCTCGTAGAAATCCGGGATGCCACCATCTTTCGTGGCGATACTTGCGTTTTTGATCGCTTCAGCCTCACCATCTTCCAGCGCGAGCCGGTTGCCATACTCGGGCCGAATGGTTCGGGCAAGACGACCTTGCTGAAGCTGATCAATCGGGAAATCTACCCGGTGCAACGCGAAGGTTCGTCGGTGCGGATACTCGGACGCGATCAATGGAACGTCTGGGACCTCAGGTCGCGCCTCGGCATCGTTTCACACGATCTTCAGGTCCGCTACGATGACCGCGCTACCGGCCTCGATGTCGTATTGTCGGGTTTTCAATCGAGCATCGGTGTTCACGGCGCAGTCGCAGGCCGCATTACGGCGGACCAACGGGCACGCGCCAGCTCCATACTCGAAAATCTCGGTGCCAGCGAACTGTCCCGCAAGCAACTCGCCAGCATGTCGACGGGGCAGCAACGGCGCTGCCTGCTTGGGCGGGCGCTGGTGCATGATCCCGATACCCTGATCCTGGACGAACCAACTGCAGGACTCGATCTCGCCGCAGCGTTTGACTACCTGGAGCGCATCCGGCGCCTGTCGGCGGCTGGCAAGAACATCGTTCTGGTCTGCCATTCACCGGGAGAGATCCCGCCCCAGATCAAGCGTATCGTGCTGCTGCGTGCCGGTCGCATAGTGGCCGACGGAACAAAAGACCGTGTCCTGACCGAACACAATCTGTACCTGACGTATGGGGTCGGGGTACGGATCGCGGAGGTCGATGGCTATTATTTTGCCTATCCTGCGGTGCCTGACGGCGGTACCGAAGCCCGGCGGCAGCCCGATTGACGTTGCGTCGGCAAACTCGCATCAGGATGGCTTTCGAAAACGTGACGGAATACGATGCAACCGGAACCTGACGGGCTTAACCTGACCCCATTATGCGTCGACGATTCCCGACTCCTGGTGCACTGGCCTGCTTCGTAACGGCGTGGCCATCGTTCGCCGCCGGGGCGGAAGCGCAATCGGGGGACATTACCGGCGTTACCAACCTCGGCGTTGGAGTATTGCTGATCTCGATAGCTGCCGCATTGCTGCTGACGCTCCTGTTTCGCGCATCGGCGACCCGCCTCGCTGCAGTCGTAACAGCCCGTCTTGGCAAGCGAAAGATCCGCAAGATTCTGGCAGAGACGAGTGCCAACGTCCTAGACGACTTCATTCTGCCCGGCGCCTATGGCGGGCTGACCCATATAGATCACGCGGTTCTGACCTCCGGCGGAATCCTCTGTATTCAGACCAAGCACTACAACGGTATTGTCTTCGGCAATGCCGACGATCCGCAGTGGACGAACGTCGATGGCGTACACAAACGCAAGTTTCTGAATCCCCTTATTCAAAACGAAGGGCGAAGCAAAGCACTGATGAAGATCATGCCGGACGTTCCGGTCGCCAACCTGGTCGTGTTTACCGGGGCTGTGCAATTTGCATCACCACTGCCGAAGAATGTCATCCACATTCGTGACCTCAGGAATTACATTGCGTTGTTCGTGTTCGGCCCGAGCAAGATCGACGACTGGGATGCCGTCTGGCTGACTCTTCGCGCGGCAGCGCTGACCGACGAGGAATCGCGCAAGGACTTCAGCGCACAACTCAGTTTCTCCTGAGTCAGCCAAGCTTAACGCCGCGCAGATTTTATTTGTCTTTGTCACCCGGCGCGCCTCGTGCAGTCGCTCCGGCGTCAACGTCCTCCGCGTCTTCCGGTTATAATCAGCTCTCTGTCGAACGAGAGCCTCCCGATATGCCTGAAAGTGTCATCAGTTCCGCAGGCGGCATACTCGCCGTCCTTTGCCTCGTGGCGGCGTTCTGGTTTTATGTCGAGCAGATAACCCGGTGGACATTGTTCAAATATCTGCCCCCATTGATTTTCATTTACGCGACGCCTGTTTTTCTGAATAACTTCGGTGTAATTCCGGCATCGTCCCCGGTGTATGCGGGCCTCAGCAGTTTCGCATTGCCTGCATTCATCGTATTGATGCTGATCAAGGTCAATGTGCCCGCTGCCATCCGCATCATGGGGAAGGGTGTGCTGGTCATGCTCATGGGTACTGTCGGCGTCGTCG
>DATICC010000237.1:0-2247 GCA_035457045.1 Woeseiaceae bacterium
ATGCCGAGTCATTCTGCCTCGAGCACGGTATGAGCCCTTATGATGCACGAACCGTCGCCTGGCTCGTGCGCAATCACCTGATACTGTCCATGACCGCGCAGAAGAAGGACATCAGCGATCCGGCGGTGGTGAGCGAGTTTGCGGCCAGGATAGGCGACCAGATGCACCTGGACTACCTGTACTGCCTGACGGTCGCCGATGTCCGCGGCACCAACCCGAGGCTGGGGAATTCCTGGAAAGCAACCCTGTTCCGCGACCTGTACGAATTGACGTCACAGGCCTTGCGGCGCGGCCTGGAGAACCCGATCGACCGCGACCAGCTGATCGGCGAAACACAGGCGGCTGCGCGTGCCACGCTCAGGGACAGCGGCATGCCGGAGTCCGGCATCGACCGCGTCTGGGACCTGTTCAACGAGGACTATTTCCTGCGCTGCCGCAGTGAGGAGATTGCCTGGCACACGGGCATACTGGCGAATTCCGACACCGCAAGCCCGGCCGGCCACGTAGCGGTGCGCAAGCAACGGGATGGCGATGGCATGGAGGCGATGCTATACACACCGCGCAACAAGCCGACCTTCGCTCATGTCACTGCGGTGCTGGATGAGTTGGGCATGACGATCGTCGATGCGCGAATCGTGCCGATAGCCAACGGCTACAGTCTCGAAACCTTCGTGTTCCTGGAAACGGACAAACGCAACGAGGTGGACGCGCGCCGCATCGAGAAAGTTCGACAAAACCTGACCCGGGTCCTGTCGGCGAAGAGTGCCCCGGCAAAGGTCATGCGCCCTGCGCCGCGACAGGTGAGGATGTTTTCCACGAGGACGGAAGTTGTGTCCAGCGAGGACCTTGGCCGCCGTCGCACCGTACTGGAAATCGTGGCGGCCGATCGACCGGGTCTGCTCAGCAAGGTCGGCCAGGTATTCACCGAGTACGGCATCGACATAGAAATGGCCAAGATCCTGACCATCGGCGAACGCGCCGAAGACGTGTTCTATGTCGTCGACAGGCACGGAGAACCGCTGTCGGATGCAGTCTGCACGGCACTCAAGGCCGACCTGATCACGCGCCTGGACCAACAAAAATGATGCGGCGGGAATGACGCGTGTGGCGATGAAGGACCTGCAATCGATCATCGAAGCAGGATTCGCGACTGCGCGCGGCCCCGGGCACGCGAGCGAGGATCCGCGCCTGGCAAAAGCAGTGGATGCGGCCATCGGCCTGCTCGATTCCGGCGAGCTGCGTGTGGCCGAAAAAGTTGCCGGCGTGTGGCAGGTGAACCAGTGGCTCAAGAAAGCGGTCCTGCTCAGTTTCCGCCTGGCGGAGAACCGGCTTATTGAAGGAGCGCACAGCAACTTCTACGACAAGGTTCCGCTCAAGTTTGCCGGCTGCTCGCAACAGGAATTTGCCGCCGCCGGAGTCAGGGTGGTACCCGATGCCATAGTCCGGCGTGGCGCTTGCATCGAGAAAGGCGTCGTACTGATGCCGTGTTACGTCAACATCGGGGCGTACATCGGGAGCGGCACGATGATTGATACCTGGGCGACCGTCGGCAGCTGTGCACAGATCGGGCGCAACGTGCACATCTCCGGCGGCGCCGGTATCGGCGGTGTACTCGAACCGCTGCAGGCGACACCGACGATTATCGAGGATGGTTGCTTCATAGGCGCACGTTCCGAAATTGTCGAAGGGGTGATCGTCGAAGAGGGTTCGGTCATCTCCATGGGCGTCTTCATCGGCCAGAGCACACGGATCTACGATCGGCAAACAGGCGAAACAGGTTACGGCCGGATTCCGGCCGGGTCGGTGGTCGTATCCGGCACACTGCCGGCGTCCGATGGCAGCCACTCGCTGTATTGCGCCGTCATCGTCAAGCGGGTCGATGCATCGACGCGAGCGAAGACCAGTCTCAACGAACTGTTGCGCGACCTGGACTGAACCTTAAATAGGGGTCGAACCGATTACTCGCCTGGCAGGAGTTCCGGGACGACGAAGATTCGGTTCGACCTCACTGCTGCACTGCTGTCCCATTTTTGAGCTCAGGACAGTCACCGGGCTGGTCGTTTGTGGGATGGCTCCCTGCGGTCCGCTTAATTCCCACAAACGACCAGCCCCGGTAACTGTCCTCGAAGCAGGTCGACAGTCCGTGCTTCGGCCGAGACGTTGGCCGCGCTCATTCAGCACGGGAGTCGGGGGGAGGCCCGTGACGGGAATTAAGCGGACCGCAGGGAGCCATCCCGTCACGGGCCT
>DATICC010000238.1:0-5315 GCA_035457045.1 Woeseiaceae bacterium
CCGGGAATTTGTCGCACAGGGCTTCCTGTCGGGATCGGCGTTTGCCCTAAGCGGCGGCGTGATGAGCCTTTTCTCGAACCCGCGCGAAGCGTTTGCCGCGCTGTCCAACGATCTGACCCCGCTGCTGTCCAACCCCTGCAATATTGCAACGGTTGGAGCGGGCAAGATTCCTTTCATCTGCTTCGACCTCGCAGGCGGCGCCAATATCGCCGGCTCGAACGTCCTGGTCGGCAAGGAAGGCGGGCAATTCGACTTCCTGAGCACTTCCGGCTACGAGAAGCTCGGCTTGCCGGGTGACATGGTTCCCGGGCTGACCGATACGGTCACCGGGCTGCCGTTTGCGAATGCCGACTTCGGGCTGGCATTCCACCTCGACAGCGCATTCCGTCGCGGCATGCTCCAAAGTATGACACCGGGTCGCGAGGCCTTTCTGAACGGCGCCGTCATTCCGGCCCGATCGGATAACGACACGGCGAACAACCCGCACAATCCGCTCTACGGCATAGCGCGTGCCGGCGCCGATGGATCGATCCTGACGCTCGCCGGTACCGAGAACACGGATTCCGGCGGCAATTCGATGATTCCGGCCATGATGATGAACCCGGAATTGCGACCGACCAAGGTCGATCGGCCGAGTGACGTGACCGCGCTGGTCGACACCGGCCAGCTGGTCGGTATCCTGGGTCCGGACGATGCGACTGCGGTGATGGAGTCGATCTACCGCATCAGCGAACAGAAGATGGGCACGCTCGATGCCGGCCAGCAGATCCCGGCGAGCGCCGTCATCAAGGACATGGTGCGTTGCGGCTACCTGAAATCGGCGGACATCGCCGATCGTTTCGGCGGCACGCCGCTCGATCCCGGCCAGGACCCGATGATCGTCGGACCGAATGGGATCTTCACCGACGCCGAATTCAACGGTGGCGGCGCAGACGGCCAGGAATTCCGCAAAACCGCCTCGGTCATGAAACTCGTGATGAACGGCTTCGCCGGCGCCGCCTGCATAGAAATGGGCGGTTACGACTACCACGGCGGCCAGCGTCGTGAGGGCGAGGTCAAGGACTTCCGCGCCGGGCGTTGCATGGGTGCCTGCATCGAATACGCAGCACGCATAGGCGTACCGCTGATGCTGTACGTGTTCAGTGACGGTTCGCTCTCGAGCGACGGTGTCATCGACAATTCGGTCGACGGCCGCGGCAAGGGCGAGTGGGTCAGCGATGACTCGTCGACGGCAGCGTCGTTCTTCCTGGTATTCAACCCGAATGGCCGTGCGGTGTTGCGCGGTGCGACGCCAACAGAACAGGCGCTGCACCAGCAACTCGGCTACATGGACGCCAACGCAAACGTCGCACGTGCTGCCACACCAGCCGCCAACAACGTCAACCTGCTGGTCAATACCGTGATCCTGAACTACATGGCGCTGCACGGTGAGGAAGGCAACTTCGCCACCCTGTTCCCGAACCACGGGCTGGGCGACACCACCTTGCGTGACCGCATGACGGCATTCGACGCCATCGTGCAAGGGACGATCGGGCCACTGGTTCCCGGCTAAACCACCTGTTGGGAGTGTCTGGCGACGGCCGGCCGGATTCATCCGGCCGGCCGTTTCTTTTGCGAATTGGCGCCTTGGCAGGAACTCCGGGCTTGCGGTGTCTCCGTCGCATCCCGTCGACTTTGGGCTTGCGGTGTAGGAGCCCGCATTGCGGGCGACGCGGGCGTCAGATCCACGCACGATTTCTGGTTACAAGGTGTCAGGTTTGTTTTCTGCTATTCCGGCTTGAGCCGATGCGGGGAACCACTTGGCGGAATGGCTCCCTTCGGTCCGCTTAATTTCCGCCAAGGGGTTCCCCACACCGGCTCAGCCTGACGACGATGCCAGCCGGCGACGCGGCGGCATGCCTTTCGAGCGAATTAGTATTTTTTCTGAGCGAGAAAGGCATGGCGCGGCGGCACCGGCGTGCAGCACGAATCGAATCATCGCGTCGCCCGCAATGCGGGCTCCTACACTGCCTGCCGTTCCGACATAATGGGCGGCAGCAATCATTCCCGGAGTTTCACAGATGCAGGATGCCGGCCGCCTCGAGGAACTGCTCGCCTGCCCGCGCTGCGACAGGAAGCCGCTGGTCAGGGATGCCGACCGGTATCGCTGCAGCGGGTGCAAAGCGGAATTTCCGGATATCGGCGGCATCCCGTGGCTGTTTGCCGATGCGGAATCCACACTCGGCGAGTGGCGCAACCGCCTGCATTACTCGCTGCAGCAACTTTCGCATGAATCGCAACGCATCAAGGCGGAGTTGATCGCCGAGGACCGGCGTGAATTGACGCGCAAGCGTCTCGAGCAGCAGCTCGCCGCGACGGACAAGCACAAGAAAATGTTGCGGCAGATGCTCACCCCGGTGGACGTGCAATCGATGCAGGCCGGCTACGAATCGCAACTCGCTTTGCGCACTCGCCTCCCGGTCGACCAGGGGCTGAACACCTACTATGCGAACGTTCACCGCGACTGGGCCTGGGGCGACAGGGAGAACGAGGCTTCGATAGCGCAGATCCGCAGCGTATTGCCGAAGGATGCACAAACCGGCAAGACACTTGTGCTCGGCGCCGGTGCCTGCCGGCTGGCCTATGACCTGCACATGCAACTGCGCCCCGAAATGACCGTGGCGCTGGATTTCAACCCGCTGCTCATGCTGATCGCCAGGCAGGTCGTGAGGGGCGAACCGTTGCAAATGTACGAGTTCCCGATTGCGCCGAAGTCGCTGGACGACTATGCAGTGCTTCGGAAACTGCAGGCGCCCGAGCCCGTGCGCGAGAATTTTTTCCTGGTGCTCGGCGACGTATTGCGAGCCCCATTCGCTGCCGGCGTATTCGATGCCGTGGCCACACCGTGGCTGATCGACATAGTGTCCGAGGACCTGCCGGCCTTTGCGGCGCGCATCAACCTGCTATTGAAACCCGGTGGCCGCTGGATCAATTTCGGTTCGCTGGCATTCGACAGTCCGGACCGCGCAAGACGTTACAGTCCGGAAGAAGTGCTGGTGATCGCCGGGGAGTGTGGCTTTGGTACACCCCGGGTCACGCAGGCCGCCATTCCTTATATGTGCTCCCCGGCCAGCAGACACTGCCGGCAGGAAACCGTTTTCACCTTCAGCGCGGAGAAACAGGCCGAGGCCGAGCAGCCCGGCAGGCACATTGCCCTGCCGGACTGGATCTTGACGGCAGACGTCCCGGTACCGCTGCTCCCCTCATTCCGCACCCAGGCAATGTCGACGCAGATCTATTCTTTCATCATGTCGCTGATCGACGGCAAGCGCTCTATCCGGGACATGGCCAAAGTGCTGGAACAGCAAAAGCTCATGACGCGAAAGGAAGCCGAGCCGGCGATCCGGAATTTTCTCACGCGCATGTACGATGACAGCCAGCGCCCGTCCGGCTTCTGAAAGACCGGGGTCAGACCACAATCAATTTTAAAGGTTGTGGATGTTATGCGCTTATCGACAGCTAATTGTGGTCTGACCCCAGCGTTCTCTTCAGGAAGCTGCCGATGTCCGCAATCGCTTTCGCACTCTCCGGCATCTGGCCGATGAAATACTGGAACACATGCCACATCTCGGGCCACACCTGCAATGTCGCGCTGCCGCCCGCTTTTGTCACGCGCTCGGCCAATCGGGTCGAATCGCTGAGCAGGATCTCATGATCGCCGACCTGGATCAGCAACGGCGGCAGGCCGGACAGGTCACCGTAAAGCGGTGAAATCAAGGGCGCTTTCGGATCGCGATTGCCACAATAGCGCCGCACCATCTCGGGCATGTTGTCGGGATCGAACCATGGATCCACGCCGGCACGCGTTTTCAGCGTTTCACCCTTCGCCGCAAGGTCCACCCATGGCGACAACAACACCGCCGCCGCCGGCAGCGGGTCGCCGCTGTTCTTCAACGAAAGCAGTGTTGCCATCGTCAGGCCGCCGCCGGCTGAATCCCCGGCGATCGCCATACTGGCTGCGTCAATGCCCTGTTCGAGCATCTTGCGGTAGATGAGAGTCGCATCCTCGATTGCCGCCGGAAACGGATGCTCCGGCGCCAGCCTGTAATTCGGGATCAGCGCACGCATGCCGGCGGCACGCGCGATGAAACTCACCATGCGCCGGTGCGTGCCGGCACTGCCGAGCATGTAGATGCCGCCGTGCAGGTACAGGATCACCGGCGCCTCGTCACACTTCTCCGGCACCAGCCACTCGCAGGGAATGTCGCCGACGGTCGCTTCGCGGCGTCGCACGCCCGGCGCCGTCTTCAGGTTGCTGGTGAGCTCATCCCATGTCTTGCGCAGTTCGGCAACGTCGGTATCCGGCGTGATGCGCTTGAAATACTGCTTGGACATCATGCGCACAAAGCGTGCGCGAAGGCTGATCAATGTATCGTTTCCCGGCTGCCTAGCGCTCCAGGTACTGGAGCTTGTCCTTTACGTCGCGCCATTCGTCCGCGTCTTCCGGAGGATCCTTCATCTGCGTGATGACCGGCCATTGTCCCGACAGCTCCTTGTTGATCTGCAGAAACTGTTTCTGGTCGTCCGGCAGTTCGTCCTCGGAGAATATGGCTTCGACCGGGCATTCAGGCTCGCACAAAGTGCAATCGATGCACTCATCAGGATCGATGACCAGCATGTTCGGGCCTTCGTGAAAACAGTCGACTGGGCAAACCTCGACGCAGTCGGTCAGTTTGCACTTGATACAGGCCTCGGTTACAACGAAGGTCATTTTCTGGTCCTGCCGAATCGGGCTGCCTAAGCTATGCGAAGTGCCGGGTCAGATCAAGCCGAGCACGCGCCTGTCGCAGGGATCCTGGCAGTCGAATTCAGGCCTCGAATTGGCGACAATTCAGGCCACAGTGTATGCCGAGTGAAATAATGAGTCCTGTCAGCCTATTACAAGACGGTGAGGTGGCGGTCATCACGATTGACAATCCACCGGTGAACGCGCTTTCGCAGCCGGTACGCGCGGGACTTGTGCGGTGCATTGCCGACGCGGAGCAGGACGGTCAGGTCAGGTCGAGCGTGCTCATGTGCGCGGGCCGTACGTTCATTGCCGGTGCCGACATACGCGAATTCGACAAGCCGCCTGCGGAACCGCAGCTGCCGGACGTCGTGTCGCGCATCGAGGCCTGCATGAAACCCGTGGTTGCGGCTCTGCACGGCACCGCTTTCGGCGGCGGTCTGGAAGTTGCCATGGGCTGCCATTACCGAATCGCGGTCGAGGCCGCGCAGGTCGGGCTGCCCGAAGTCAAACTCGGCCTGCTGCCTGGCGCCAGTGGAACTCAGCGCCT
>DATICC010000239.1:0-4632 GCA_035457045.1 Woeseiaceae bacterium
GTTGGCACTGTCGATGCGTAGCAGCAGGCTGGCGCAGAAAAGCGCCACCAGGGTCGTCGCCTCGAGCTGGTTCAGCGGATTCTTCACGAACAGGCCGACCTGTTGCGGCGACTTGCCGCGGCGTCGCCTCACCCGGTCGTCGCCGGAGTTGCGAAAGTAGGTCGTATAGAGCTTGCGTATGCGGTCATCGCTCAAACCGGTGCACTCCTTGATCGTGTGCGTTCTCGCTTCATGCCGGATCATGCGGAGCGCCAGCTCGAACTGGCTGCGCTCGGTGGCGTAACGATTGTCGGTGAGGCGCATATTTACTCCTTTGTGCTAGTTTTAGACCATATACAGTGTTATAAGAGGGTATACGATCCTTTTCTGGTAAATCAACGGATAGCCCTTTATCCGCTGAGATCAACAAGAAATACCGAAGACCTGGGGAGGAATCATGGACTTCGCGGGACCCGATCCGGCGGACTATGCCAATGTCCGCGCACTGAATGGCGCCTTCCTTGAACTCGCCCGGCGGCGGCGCTTGACCCGTACCTGCCTGAGCGGTCTCGAGGAAAGGCTGGCAGGCAGGCTGCTCAGCCTGACCGAGACGGAGGCCAACCGCCTGGCTGCCGCGCCGTTTCTGCTGTTCTCGTTACGCGAACGCGACGGACGCCTGTGGGACGGGCTGTTCAACGCGGCCGGCAAACAGGACCTGTTTGCCTTCGAGCCGGCCGCGGGAGACGAACTGGCAAGGCTGACCGCCGCCGGGCTCGGTTTCGTGTGGCAACTGGCGCAGCGTAATCCGTATGCCGCGCGCATTCTGGCCGGAGCCAGCCTGCACTGGTGCGAGCAGATTGCCGAGCGTACGTTCCTGCAGCTGCTGGCTATTACCAGCGTCAGGAGCGACATGCTGCAACTGCGATCCGGCAATGACGGCGATCTCTGGTCAAAGCTCCTCGATGCCGGTGTGATGCGCAACGACAGGATGCGACACAGTGCGCACATCAGCGCATTGCAATCGGTCCTGACTCATGACCGCGTCGACGTCAGGCAAGCGTGGCCCGCAGCCGCACGCAGGATTAGCCGCCCGAGTCTGCGCGTCGCCGAAGAGTAAACCTGAAGTTGAAAGTCTACATTCGAATTCCGCCGCGTATACAATACGCGGCGATATGCTTGCGCTGTCGATCAAGAATCTTACAAAGACCTATCCCAATGGTGTTGAGGCGCTGAAGGGTATCGACTTCGAAGTGGAGTCAGGTGACTTCTATGCGTTGTTGGGACCGAACGGGGCTGGGAAGACGACGGCGATTGGCATCATTTGCTCACTGGTCAACAAGACCGCGGGCGCAGTGGAAATCTTCGGACACAGTATCGATCGCGAACTCGCCGCGGCAAAAGCATGCATCGGCCTGGTTCCCCAGGAACTGAACCTGAATGCCTTCGATACCGTACTGAACATTGTCGTGAATCAGGCAGGCTACTATGGCATCGAGCGACGCGAAGCACTGCGCCGTGCGGAAAAGTACCTGGGTGAATTGCGCCTGTGGGACCGGCGGCAGGAACCGTCCAGGAGCCTTTCTGGAGGGATGAAACGCAGGCTGATGATCGCGCGCGCGCTGATTCATGAACCGAAGTTATTGATACTGGATGAGCCCACGGCCGGCGTCGACATCGAGATTCGCCGCTCGATGTGGGACTTCCTGAAACGGACGAACGAGGCCGGCACGACGATTATCCTGACCACACATTACCTGGAGGAAGCCGAAAGCCTGTGTCGCCATGTGGCCATTATCGACAAGGGCAGGATCATCGAGAATGCATCGATGAGTTCGGTACTGCGAAAGCTGAAGAGGGAAGTATTTGTATTGAGTCTGCGGAATCCTGTCGCAGAAGCACCCGACCTGGATGGCTTCGACACGCTGCTGCGCGACGATGGCGACCTGGAAGTAGCCATAGATTCAACGCGGGATCTGAACGAGGTATTCGAGCGGTTGAGCCGCAAGGCCATCGCGGTTACCAGCCTGCGCAACAAGACCAACCGCCTGGAAGAGCTGTTTATCGGGCTGGTGGGGCACGGACGCAGCGACAGCGCGGCCGGGTCGGGGGGCGCAAAGTGAACCTGCGCTTGAACTGGATAGGGTTTGCAACACTGCTGCGCAAGGAATGGATCCGGGTCATTCGTATCTGGGTGCAAACCATCGTTCCGCCGGCGATTACCATGACGCTGTATTTCATCATTTTCGGCAACCTGATAGGCAGGCGCATCGGCAGCATGGACGGCTTCAATTACATGCAGTACATCGCTCCCGGGTTGATCATGATGGCGGTGATCACGAATTCATACGCCAATGTCGTGTCGTCGTTTTTTGGAGCCAAGTTCGCGCGACACATAGAGGAAATGCTTATAGCCCCCATGTCCAACGTCACGATCATCCTGGGTCACGTGGCAGGAGGCGTGGTGCGCGGACTGCTGGTCGGAGGGTTGGTCACCGGCATAGCACTCGCGTTTACGCGTCTGCACGTCGAACATCCGCTGGTCACGTTTTCGGTTGTTCTGTTGTCATCCGTGGTGTTTTCGCTGGCCGGGTTCATCAATGCGGTTTTCGCCAAGAAGTTCGATGATATTTCCATCGTGCCGACTTTTGTCCTGACGCCATTGACCTATCTGGGCGGCGTGTTCTATTCGATTTCGTTGCTGCCGGAATTCTGGCAGAAAGTGTCGCTGGCAAACCCGATCCTTTACATGGTGAATGCATTTCGCTACGGCATACTCGGGAAGTCCGATATCGACATCGAGTATGCCTACCTGATCATTGTGCTTTTCGTAGCCGGCCTGTTTTCCGTGAGCCTGTCACTTATGAATCGCGGCGTCGGCATTCGCACATAAAGGGGACCGGATACATCGTGTGCGGCAGATTTGCATTCTATTCACCGGCAGAAGCGACCGCTGCACTGTTCGGTGCCCGTGCACTGGCGGAAGCGAAGCCCAGATTCAACGTGGCACCGACCCAGGATGTCGCGGCCATACGGCGTAACGAAGCGGGCGATGCCGAGCTGACGTCGCTGCGCTGGGGGCTGGTGCCGTTCTGGGCAAAGGACCCGGCCATCGGCAATCGCATGATCAACGCGCGTGCCGAGACGGTTGCCGAAAAGCCGTCCTTCCGTAATGCGTACCACAAACGCCGTTGCCTTGTTCTTGCCGACGGCTTCTACGAATGGCACAGCAGCGACGGTCAAAAGGTTCCGTATTTCATCTCGCTGAAAAGCGGCAAACCGTTTGCCTTTGCCGGTATCTGGGAGCGCTGGGAGGACAAGGAGAAGGGTGGGAAGCTCGACACGACGGCGATCATTACGACGGCAGCGAACGAGTTCATGAGCCAGTTGCACGATCGCATGCCGGTGGTGCTCGAGGCAGGTCGAACGGATGCCTGGCTGGCGGGCGAGGAACGAGCACTTGCGGACGCCATTGCGAATTCGCCGCGATTTCGCGCGTGGCCCGTCGACCGCAAGGTGAACAATGCGCGCAACGAAGGCAGCGACCTCATAGAGCCGGCCGGCGCGACTATTTCCGCCTGAACTGCTCAGGTTCAAGATGTTCCTGGGTGCCTACCACCAGCGTCCCGGGTCCGCCATGCACGCCGACCGCGGAGCCGAGACTGGTAATGCTCATGCAGCGGATATTGGGCAAGCGTGCCGCGAGCAGCGCTTCCAGTTCCAGCGCCTCGTCATAACATACGGCATGGGCGATCGCGATCCGCAGCGCGCGGTCCTGGGGGCTGCGCGTTGCCACGAACTGCGCGAACTTTCGCAATCGGTCCTTGCGCCCATACAGCACGCCTCGAGCCTTGACCGCGCCATCTGCGGTGGTTCTCAGGACAGGCAATACGCGGAACAGCTCGGCAAGCGTCCTGACCGCGGCCGGTACCCGACCTCCCCGAACGGCGAATCGAAGGTCCCGGACGAGGGCATACGTCGCGGTGACCGGAATGGCAGCTTCCAGGGCAGCAAGCGTCGAATCGACGTCGAGGCCGGCATTGGCACATTCCGCCGCGAGGATGGCAAGCAATCCCTGGCCCAGCGACGCGTTGCGCGAATCGACCACGTGTATGCGTCCGGGTCCGGTGCTGCGCTCGGCAGCGGATCTTGCCGCTTGCCAGGTGCCGCTGACGGCAGGACTCAGGTTGATCGAGACGACGTCGCGGAAATGGCTCGCCAGGAACTGGAACTGGCGACGGAAATCCCCGGGTGCCGGCTGCGATGTCGTTGGATGAACCGGGCTTGTTTCGAGTTCACGAAAGAACTCTTCCGAACTGATGCTCACCTTGTCCAGGTATCCACGGTCGCCGAACTGAATGCGTGCCGGAACCACGTGGATGTCGAGGCGCTCCAGCGCATCGTCCGCGATATCGGCAGCTGAATCGGTTATGACAGCGAATGCCGCCTTCCCTTCATGGCTGCTGTGTTGCTGGCGATGCATGTCATCCGCTTTCTCGGACGCCAACTCGCCGTAGCGCCGCGCAATATCGAACACCTCTGCCGGCCGGTTCACGTGGACGTGCACCCGGGCCTTGCGCTTGGTGCCGGCGAGTACCAGCGAGTCACCGATTTCGGATAGCGCCTCCCTCAGCTTGCGTCGGTCAATGTTCTCCC
>DATICC010000240.1:0-2983 GCA_035457045.1 Woeseiaceae bacterium
GGGACCGGCAGGAAGGCCGCTATCAATGCATTCAAGCGCGGGTCGGATTTTCTGGCTGCCGGCCGGCTCGAGCCTGCTTTTGCCGAGTTCCGCCGCTGCGCACCAAGTGAAGCTGTTGCATCTGCCATGTACAAGCTGTCACTGGCATTCGAAGGACAGGCCAAGCCGGAGCGTGCGGAGGCGGTGCTCGAGTGGATGAAACGTACACAGGGGGAATCGCCGCCGACCAACAGGCTGTCAACGCATGATGGCGACGGTGGCATTCCCCAACGTCTTGGGCGTTACGTGATCGAGAGAAAAATCGGCCGGGGCGCCATGGGCGCCGTGTACCTCGCTCGCGACCCCCGGATCAATCGGGCGGTAGCACTCAAGGTGATCCCGATCGAAAAGGAGTTCGAGGATGAAGAGCTGGCGGAGGCCAGGCTGCGCTTCTTCCGCGAGGCGGAATCCGCAGGCCGCCTGACGCATCCGAACATCATCACGGTGTTCGACGCCGGTGAAGACAAGCATCTCGCATACATTGCGATGGAATATCTGCCGGGCGTGCCCCTGACCGCTTTCACCGACCCGAAAAAATTGCTGGCCCCGCGAAAAGCATTGGAATTGTGCGCCAGAACCGCTGAAGCACTGGACTACGCACACAACCAGGGAGTCATCCATCGTGACATCAAACCAGCAAACCTGCTCTACAATCGCAAGGACGATGCACTGAAGATCAGTGACTTCGGGGTTGCCCGACTGACCGACAACAACAGGACCAAGACGGGCATCGTTCTGGGCACGCCGATGTACATGTCACCCGAACAACTGAATGCCGAACCCCTGACCGGGCTATCGGACTTATTTTCGCTTGGTGTTACTCTATATGAGCTTATCACCGGGGAAGTTCCGTTCAAGGCAACGAATATCGCAGTGCTCATGACGAAGATCACGACCGAAAATCCTGCGGCGGTGTCGAACCGCCGGCCCGGCGTTCCTCCGAGCGTGGACGCCTTGCTGTTCAAAGCCATGGCCAAACGCCCGGAAAATCGCTTTGTGAATGGCGGTGAAATGGCTGCCGCCTTGCGTAGTTGCGCCAAGTACGCGTCGACCTGAAGAAAACCAAATAGGCACAAAGCACAAAATGAGTCTGCGTGGAAAGATAAAATTCGCCGAGATTTCGGATACCGGCAAGGTGCGGGAGCACAACGAGGATGCCATAGGGTCCAATCCCGATATCGGGCTCATGGTCCTTGCCGACGGCATGGGCGGATACAACGCCGGCGAGGTTGCCAGCGGCATCGCCGTGCAAACGATTACCGAACTTGCCGCCGAAGGCGCCAACCGGGAAAAGCGCAACGAGGTCGATGCGACGACCGGTCTCATGCGGCAATCGATCGTATTGCGCGATGCCGTCGCCCGCGCCAACAAGATCATTTTCCAGACGGCACAAAGCCAGACACACTGTGAGGGCATGGGGACCACCCTCGTGGCGGCGATGTTTTACGACAACCGGATCTCCCTGGCGCATGTCGGCGACTCCCGGGCGTATCGGCTGCGTGGCGACCGTTTCGAGCAACTGACCCTGGACCATTCTCTGCTGCAGGAGCTGGTGGACCGCGGTTTCTACTCGGAGGAAGAGGCTCAGCGGTCGACCAACCGCAACTATGTTACCCGGGCCCTCGGGGTGGAACCGACCGTCGAGGTGGAGGTGCAGGAGTACGACGTCGAGCCGGGGGATGTCTATCTGCTGTGTTCGGACGGCCTTCCGGATATGGTCGAAGATGAGGATATTCACTTAACTATCAGGACGTTTAATGCTAGCCTTGATGTGGTTGGTCAACAATTGGTGCAGCTAACCAACGACCACGGCGGGCGCGACAACGTGTCTGTCATGCTGGCGCAGGTTACGGAATCATTTGCAGCCAGAAAGGGTATTCTGGCGAAACTTGCGAACCTGTTTCGCAAGTAAGGGAGGCGGGGTCCGGACGAAGTGCAATCAATCGCAGCAATCCGGAGTATCTCGCGATCATCGGTCAAGACTAGAGCGGCAACAAGAATATGGCACGGTTAATACTGAGTCTGGATAGTCAGGTTCTGGCTGAATACAACATGTCCAAAGAGCGATACACCGTTGGACGGCTGCCGGATAACGATGTGCGCATCGACAACCCGGCGGTCAGCGGCCACCACTCGCTGATCATCAACATTCTGAACGACTCGTTTCTCGAGGATCTGAACAGTACCAACGGCACCTATGTCAACGGCAAGCTGATCAAGAAGCATGCCCTGCAGCACGGCGACGTCATCACCATCGGTCATCACCAGTTGCGGTTCGCCGACCAGCAGACGAACGATGCCGAACAGGACGAGTTCGAGAAGACCATGGTAATTCCGGCCGGACAGCAAAGTGCCGAGCAGCTGGCCAAAGCCGAACGGGCCGCCGCACAGGCCGCCAAAGCGGCAGCCGCCGAGGCGCAGCGCGCCACGGAAAATCGTGTGGACGTCAAGGTCGAAATGCCGCAGGCGGACAAGAAACCGCAGCCGCTGCCGCCGAGCAAACCGCAACCCGCGCCGGCACCCGCACCCGCACCGAAGGTACAGTCGCATACAAGCACGCACGCCGGTATCGATCCGAGCCTTGCACCGAAATCGCTGCCGCTGGCCAAGTTGCAGGTATTGAGCGGTGCGTTTGCCGGACGCGAACTGGAACTGACGAAAGCGTTGACCACCCTCGGGCGACCCGGTGTCCAGGTGGCAGCCATCACGAGACGTGCGGAAGGGTATTTCATCGTGCACGTCGAGAGCGGCGAGGAAGGGGATTACCCGCTGGTCAATGGCCAGCCCATCGGCGCCCAGGCCCGCAAACTCTCCGACAACGATGTCGTGCAACTTGCCGGCGTGAAGATGGGTTTCTTTATCAGTTGATGCAACACGCACAGGCTGCCGCCTATGCCTGTGCCCGCGCGGGAATTACTTCGCTCGACTCCCGGTGTGTGACCCC
>DATICC010000241.1:0-4296 GCA_035457045.1 Woeseiaceae bacterium
GGCGATGTACTGATCGGCAGCGACGACGTTGATACCGATGCAACTCAAGACCACGGTCATGACCAGCGTACCGGTCGATTGGGCCGATTTGAGGGCCGACTCGATCAACCGGCTCAACATGCCACCGTGTTCGAGCACTGCGCCGAACGCCAGCGCGGTCAGGATGAGCCAGATCGTATTCAGCATGCTGCTCATGCCGCCGCGCGACAACAGTTCATCAACCTCGGCGACACCGGAGGACGCAACGTAGCCGTCGTACAACGCCATCCACACGCCCTTGGTCAGCGCAATCGCTTGCGGCAGCGACGGCGAATCGGCATAAGCAAGCACGACCCGGGGTTGCAGGATGATCGCAAGGACACCGCCGAGCAATGCGCCGAACAGTATCGTCGGCAGCGGCGGCATCTTCTTGTATGCCATGAAGAAGACGACCGCCAGCGGTATCAGGGCGAACGGTGTGATATTGAATACCGACTGCAACGTGCCTGTGAGGTCGGCCAGTGCACCGTCGTCCGATTGCGGCTCCGCACCGAATCCGACAATCACGAACAGTGTCAGTGCAATGACAATCGAAGGTGTCGTCGTCCAGACCATGTGCCTGATATGCGTGAACAGGTCCGTGCCGGCAACGGCAGGTGCGAGATTCGTCGTATCGGACAGCGGGGACATCTTGTCGCCGAAATACGCACCCGACACGATCGCGCCGGCCGCTATCGGTGCCGACAGGCCGAGGCCGAGCGCCACGCCGATCAGCGCCACCCCGAGAGTGCCCGCAACCGTCCAGGAACTCCCGATTGCCAGTGCAGCGATGCAGCAAATCAGGCAAGCAGCGGCATAAAAGAGCTGGGGATTCATCAGCTCGAGGCCGTAATAGATCAGCGAGGGCACTGTGCCGGCCATGAGCCATGTGCCGATCAGGGCACCGACCGACAACAGGATCAGGATCGCACCCATTGCAGTGCTGATGCCGGAAATGATTGCATCGAGAATGCTAGCCCAGCTATGTCCGTTCTTTGCAGAGATTATTGCTGCGATGGCCGCACCGAGCGTGAGTACGATCTGGTTGGGCCCTGATGAGGAATCTGAACCAAAGAGTTTTACCGACAACGCGAGCATCAGGATCAGCGAGATCACCGGGATCAGGGCATCCGGCAGGTTGGCTGGTTTGGCTTCTGGCATCGACGGATTCACTCAAGGTTTGTCCCGGGTCCGGCAATGGTACTCATTCGGCGGCACGTCTGCACGAACCACCCGGTGTGGCAGGATGGCGCAGGTTCACATATTGCAAGACCCTGCTGCTGGATAAGAATTGATTCATCATTGATAATGCTGCCTCTGCAACAGTCGCAAAGGGCAAACCGATGAATCACACCATAGCTTCCAGAATCCTTTTTCCGTTGATTTCTGCAAGCCTGATTTCGCTGGGCCTGCTGCAGTCGGCATCCGGAGCCGTCGTCAGCACTGAAAGCGCCATGCAGATGTCCCAGCGGACGGCGCAAATCGAGCGCGTCAGCGCGCTGCTCGCCGAACAGCAGGTGCGCGACCAGCTGATTCGATACGGCGTCGATCCGCAGGACGCAACGCTGCGAGTTGCAGCACTTTCCGACAGCGAGCTTGAGGCACTCGACCAGAAGATCAGCGATCTGCCTGCGGGTGCCAACGGTGCACTGGAGGTAATCGGGATCGTCATGCTGGTATTGCTGATTCTCGAACTCGTAGGCGTGACGGACATCTTCAAGAGTTTCTGACGCCGGTGCATTGGCTGGTTCCGCTGGCCGCGACCGGCCTGATCGCCGGTTGCGCTGCGGATCCGTTTCGTTCCGTCAGCGGCATTGCCGCAAACTCCGCAATCGAGATTGCGAACACTGCGTTCTTTCCGCAGGAAGCTTACCAGTGCGGCCCGGCAGCGCTGGCTACCGTACTGCAGACCAGCGGTGTCGCAGTTGAACCCGATGAGCTGGTGCCCCTGGTGTACATACCGGAGCGCGGCGGCAGCCTGCAGGCGGAGATCATTGCCGCGGCGCGAACGTTCGGACGGATTCCCTATTTAATCGAGCCCGCCTTCGCCGCATTGCTGCGGGAACTCGATGGCGGCCGCCCCGTGCTGGTGTTGCAGAACCTGGGTGTCTCTTTCGCCCCGGCATGGCACTACGCAGTGGTAATCGGTTACTCATCGATCGATGGCGAAGTCATCCTTCGTTCCGGTACGACCCGGCGTTTGGTACAGCCGGCGCGCACTTTCGCCAGCACCTGGCGGCGCAGTGACAACTGGGGCGTCGTATTGCTGCCTGCCGATGACGTTCCGGCAGGAATCGACCGGCAACGCTACCTTGGGGCGGTTGCGGCCGCCGAATCCGCGCAGCAGTACGAGCTGGCATTCGAGGCGTATACCACCGCAACGACACGCTGGCCCGATGAGCCGCTGGCCCCGTTAGGCATCGGCAATATTCACTACGCGCGCGGCGAGCTGGCGGCGGCGGAACTCTGGTATCGCCGTGTTCTGGAAATCGAAGCACGGCATCCGGTGGCAATGAACAACCTGGCATCGGTGCTGATGGCCAGGGGTGCTTGCGACGACGCCTCGGCAGTCATCGACGACGCACTGGCGCTGCAACCGGCCGGATCACCCTATCTCGACATGCTGAGAGCAACCGCGGCCGAAACCTGCCACCGCGGGCTGTGAGCCGGCTTCAATCGCCGAATGACCCGGTGGCCCCCGGGAAAACGACGGGCGACTCATAGCCGTCCTTCGAGACGCTTGCCACACCGAAGAAATAATTGTCGATCACGACGTTCTCCATCGTGTGCGCAGCCACCAGGCCGACATAGCGGCTGTGCGTCCACTGCGCATCGGTGGTCAGGCGCCAGTAAATCCTGTAGCCCGCCAGGTTTTCTGCCGCTCGCCCGCCCGGCACGTTCCAGCTCAAGGTCGTGTCGGGTTGCACGGCGCCGGAGATGCTGACGCCGGCGGGTATCGGTGGAGCTGCCGCAAGACCCGCAAGCGTTACCACGTTCAGGGAGGTCAGCTTTCGCGCATAGTCGAAGTCGACACCATCGATCACGTCACCGTATTCGATACCATTTTCATTGCGCAGGTCCTGGTGCTGCCGGTTGTAGTGCTCGTGCGTTTCCATGATCCGCACGCCGGGAATGCCGACCTCGTTGAACGGTCGGTGATGTCCACCACGGGAAAAACGGTCCAGCCTGTAAACCATCATGACATCGAGGTTCGGGATGAACTCGTCGGCCATGCGATCGATATAACGTGCGAGATTTCTCGAAGCCGAATCCACCTCGCCACCGCTGAATCGCCGGATACGCGCTTCCTCCGCGGTTTCCGTGTAGCGGGTTCCTTCCGAGAATACTCGCGCGCTGCTGTTGTCGATGACGCCATCGATACCTGCGATGTTGCCTATCATGTCGTTGTTCAACACGGCCTTGATTCGCCAGCCGTTCTTCAGCGCGTAGTCGGCCACGATCCTGCCACCGAACAGTCCCTGCTCTTCGCCGGACAACGCCGCGTACGCGATGCTTCCGGCAAACCTGTGACGCGAGAGCACACGCGCCGCCTCCAGTGTGCCCGCTACTCCGCTCGCGTTGTCGTTCGCGCCCGGCGAATCCGACTTGCCATCCAGCGGATCACTGACGCGTGAATCGATGTCGCCGGACATCATTACGATGCGATCGGGGTCGAGCGTGCCGCGCTGGATCGCCACCACGCTGACGACGTCCGTGGCCTCGGGTATGCGCGGCTCGCCCGAGATCACTTCGCTTACGACAATGACCTCGAGGCAACCGCCACAATCCGCCGAAATTCGCCTGAACTCCGTTTCTATCCAGCGCCTGGCGGCGCCGATGCCCCGGGCATCCGACACAGTTTCCGAGAGAGTGTGCCGGGTACCGAAACCGACCAGCGTCCTGATGTCCTGCTCGATCCGTTCTGCCGAGACCCCGGCAGCCAGCGCATGGCGCACATCCTCCGCGGCACTGACCGGCGTTGATGCAACCATCACGCTCAGCACTGCGACCACCGCTAATGTTTGTCTCATCGTAAGTCCGCCGTCGGTTGATGGTTTGGGAGGGACTGATCCTACCGGTTATTGCAGCGTCATCCCGTAGTTTACCGTGTACAATTTGGCTATCGCGACGCATGCACCTTGACGATTGCGCGCATCCTGTCGGTTAGCGGTTGATCTCCGGCACGTTTCCAGAAAGCCCTGGCGAGTTTGCGCGCTTCGTCCCAAACCGCCAGCGTATTTACGGCAGGCCGGGGTTCGGCGACGGCAGTATTTGTCA
>DATICC010000242.1:0-5808 GCA_035457045.1 Woeseiaceae bacterium
ACCCCGGGTCGTGCTTGCTTATGCCGATTCGCCGTCGCTGCCGCAAGCGATTGCGCTGACCAAGGGCGTGTGGATGGCGTTGTACGATGGCTACGTTGCGTCCTCCGGTGTCGCCGAGGTTGATGAACTGTTGTCGCGCGGCGGCATGAGCAGCATGCTGAACACGATCTGGCTCATCCTGACCGCGCTGGCGTTCGGTGCAGTACTCGAACACGGCGGCATGTTGAGCCGGTTGATCGAGTCGGCCCTCAAATCGGCCAAATCGACCGGTACGCTGGTCATGACCGTGGTCTTGAGTTGCATCGGTATCAACGTCGTCGCTGCCGATCAGTACATCGCCATCGTGCTTCCCGGAAAGATGTACCGCGCCGAATTTGCGCGCCGGGGCCTCGAGCCGAAGAACCTGTCGCGGGTCATCGAGGATGCCGGAACGCTGACCTCCCCACTGGTGCCGTGGAATACCTGTGGTGCCTACATGGCGGCGGCGCTCGGCGTGCCAACGCTGGCCTACCTGCCGTACGCCTTCTTCAACCTGATCAATCCGCTGGTATCGATTATCTACGGGTTCACCGGATTCACGATTACGCGCATCAAGGACGACCCGATACCCGCCACCCGATGAGCGCAGCCCCGGCAAGCCGGGCTGACTTTGCGGCAGCAAGCTGTGAGAAAATCGGCAGATCCCGATGAGCGAATCCACCACCAACAATACCAATGCCCTGATCAGCGTCGCTGCCGTGATCGTCATCGTGTACGGCATGCAGGCGGCCAAGGTCCTGATCGTGCCGTTTCTCCTGGCAATATTCATCGCACTGATGACCGTGCGCCCGATGCTCTGGCTGCAGCGTCACCGGGTGCCGTCGGTCGTCGCGGCTTTGCTCATCGTACTGATACTCATGCTGGGACTCACCGGTGTCGGCATGATCGTAGGTTCCTCGATAGCCGATTTCACGGCGGCCTTGCCGGGCTACCAGGCCCGGCTGGATATCCTGGTCCAGCAGGCTGTGCAAATGGCAGCCGCGTATGTGGACGACGGCGAGTCGGTAACCGGCCTGGCCGACCTGCTGGACCCGGGCTGGGCCATGGGTCTCGCGGCCGGACTGCTGAATGCGCTGCGTGATGTGCTCACCAATACCTTCCTCATCCTGTTCACGATGGTGTTCATCCTTCTGGAAGCGTCCAGCATAGGCACGAAAGTGAACGCGGCCTTCGGCCGGCGCGGTGCCTCCCTCGACCAGGCACGCAAGTTCCTCAATGACCTCGGCCGCTACCTTGGCATCAAGACGGCAGTCAGCATGGTGACCGGCTTGCTGGCGGGCCTGCTCACCTGGTGGATTGGACTCGATTTTCCACTTTTGTGGGGAATGCTGGCGTTCGTGCTGAACTACATTCCCACTATCGGGTCGATTATCGCGGCCATTCCGCCGGTCCTCATGGCGATCATGCAGTTCGGTCCGGCCGAGGCGCTGACGACCCTGATCGGCTACCTTGCCATAAACGTGACCTTCGGCAATATCCTGGAGCCCCGCATCATGGGTTACGGGGTCGGCATTTCGCCCCTGGTGGTCTTCATCGGACTGGTCTTCTGGGGCTGGGTATTCGGGCCGGTGGGCATGCTGCTGGCGGTGCCCCTGACCATGACCCTGAAGCTGGGACTGGAAAGCGACGACCGGACCCGTTGGATCGCTGTCCTCATCGGTTCGGAGCGCGATGCGGAGCACGCGTTGCAGAAACGCGCCGACAGGGCCGCTGCCTGAGGGCTCCGCCGGGCCAGCCCTCCATAAGCTGCCGGGCTGCGTTATGGAAACCGGTTGCGCCATAAAATTTCTATAAAAACCAATCGCTTATCCTGAAAGTTGCCTATCCAACAAAGTCCTTGACTTCATTTTGTTTTGGCTTATCTTGCGAAAAATGCGGGCTGACCGTCGATTTCGTGCGGCCAGCCCGGGATTCCAACGCCATACCTTTCAGGGGCCCAGAGAGCCCGGAGTACGATCTGACCATGGATGCCGAAGACGATTTCGAAGTAGCTGATTTTTCAGACGATGAGGAAGCCGCCGGCGATACCGCCGCAAGCGCGGAAGCCGAGTCCGCCGCCGACCGCGTGCCGGTCTGGCGTTTGATTGAAATGTCACGGGAGAACCGGCATCTCAAAATGGAACTTGCAGATTTCGAGGACTATGACGAGTTCGAAACGGCCCAGGGCGATTTTGCCGTCGGGCTTTCTCACTAAGCTGTCAGACAGATCCAGCCGGTTTCAACCCGGCAGTGTCGGAGTCAGTCGGTCTGTTTGTCGGCCCTACTGAGGTTGATGAGGTGAGCAAAAGGCACTACGTCGAGAACATCGACGATATGGACGAATCTGTTTTAGCCATACTTGGCAACCGCGTGAGCAAGATTGCGGAAAACAGGGAAACCAGGGACAGGTTTCGGGAGAGGCGCGCAGCGGACGGGTCCGAGGGCCGGCCGCAGCACAACAAGATCAAGCGCGGCAAGGACCGGCTGCAGTAGGTTTGCAGACGTGGCGGGGGCGCCTTGAAGTCCCTGCCGGTTCCGGGCTCTCTTATTTGTACCAGTCAGGCTCGTTGCCTGGCTTCCATTTGATATTGCAGCCTATGCTGGGTTGCTGGCGCTCGCTTACGCGCTTTCCCGCAATGATCGCATCGAGCGCAGCGCGCAGGTCCGAGCCGTTTACGGGTATCGTGTTCGACGGCCGGCTGCCGTCGAGTTGTCCGCGATAGGCGAGCTTGAGCTTGCGGTCGAATACATAGAAATCCGGCGTGCAGGCTGCATCAAAGGCTTTCGCCACCGACTGGTCACCGTCGATGAGGTAGGGAAAGGTGTAGCCCCATTCGGCAATTTCCTTCTTCATGCCGGCCGCATCGTCGCCGGGATGTGTCACCGGGTCGTTGCTGTTGATTGCGAATACCGCGACGTTTTGCGACGCGTACTCTTTGCCGATCTTCGATAATTCACGGCGCACGTGCTTGACGAATGGGCAGTGATTGCAAATGAACATGACGAGCACGGCGTCCGAGCCCGTGGCGTCCGACAGCGAATGCCACTTTCCGTTTGCATCCTGCAGCTTGAAATCCGGCGCCTTCGTGCCGAGTTTCAGCATACGCGATTCTGTTGCGGCCATTTGTGACTCCCGTGACTTTCGCGGTTAGTATACAAAACCGGGCTGATCGCCGGTTGCAGGGATAGCGCCGCTCCCGGCGCGCGGTTGAGGGGTGAATTTCCGCAATGAGCAGCTTGCTGTTTGACGCAGTGACGCCGACTGTGCGGGTCGCCGGCAGCGCGGAGCTGTTTCCGGTGCACAGGATCTACTGCGTCGGGCAGAACTATGCGGCGCATGCGCGTGAAATGGGCAGTGACCCGGACCGGGCTCCGCCATTCTATTTTTCCAAACCTGCGGATGCGATCGTGCAGACCGGCGCAACCATTTCGTTTCCACCGCGTACTGCCGAACTGCATCACGAGATTGAACTGGTCGTGGCAATCGGCAAGGGCGGATGCGCTATTTCCGCCGCGGACGCGGTCGAGCACATCTTTGGGTACGCCGTCGGCATAGACCTCACCCGGCGTGACCTGCAGGCGCAGGCCAAGAAATCGGGCAAGCCCTGGGATACCGCCAAGGGTTTCGACCGGTCGGCGCCGGTGTCAAGGATCCATCGGGCAACGGACATCGGTCATCCGGCCAAGGGGCGCATCTGGCTGGCGGTGAATGGCCGGATTCGCCAGGACGGCAATCTCGCGGAGCTGATCTGGAGCGTGCCGGAGGCAATCGCCGAGTTGTCCACCTACTTCGAGCTGCGGCCGGGAGACCTGCTTTTCACTGGTACGCCGTCGGGGGTGGGTGCGCTGCAGCGCGGCGACAGGATCACCGGCGGCATAGACGGGGTCGACGAGATAGAAGTGCAGATTGCGGCCTGATACGCTGACCCATATACAAGAGGAGCAGACTATGGACCGACGATCCTTCCTCGAATCACTGAGTGCAGCATCGCTTGCCTCGATTGCCGCTGCCGCTACCCTGTCGGAAAAGGCGGATGCACTCGAACAGGCAATGAGCGAATCATTGTCGCGCACTGTGGTCGAGCCGTTTGCCTGCGGCATCGGCGAAGACAATTCCTACGGTCCCATGCCATTTCTCATGGGGACCGATCCGCGACTGCCGAAAATGCCGGAACGGCCCACGCTCATCGATTTCTTCAAACTGAGATTCGCGCCAGCGGACCACCTGTTGCAGAGCGCGCGACTTGCGTTGTTGAAGGGTCACGACGAGAAGGTGGTGATGGCGTGCCTGGTTCATGACATCTCCGTATACGGCCTGATCCGTACGGATCACGGCTACTGGTGTGCACAGATGATCAGGCCTTACGTCGACGAAGAGGTGAGCTGGGCGATAGAAAAGCACCAGGCGCTGCGGTTCTACCCGGATGAATCCGTGGACTATGCGTACCCGGAGGCCTACATCAGGTTCTTCGGCGCCGACTACAAACCCGAGCCGTACATCGAACAGGCGTACAAGGAGGCTCGCAACCACAAGTGGTACATGAGCTCCCGCCTTATCACGGTGAATGACCTGTACTCTTTCGAGGAAGGGGTCAAGGTCGATGTCGAGGAATTCACCGACATCATCGGACGGAACTTTCGCCAGCCCGGGGAGGGCCTGGGATTCGACGGCAGCCCCGTGGCTCACATGTGGCGCAGCATGATCTGGCCGAACAATTTCCTTTGAGCGCGAGGGTTAAACTCAGATCGGCAGGGCAGTGTCCGACTTGATGGTCTCCATGACGAATGTCGAACTGACATCGGCGAGATCGACGGCCCTGATCAGGGTCTTGTAGACACGGTCGTAATCCTGCATGTCACGCGCGACGATGCGCAGCAGGTAGTCCAGGTCGCCGCTGGTGCGATGAAATTCCAGGATTTCCGGAATCGACGCGACTGCCGCAGCGAACTTTTCATACCATTCGTCGCTGTGCTGATTGGTCCTGACCAGCGCGAATACCGTCAGCGGAAAGCCCATCCGGGCCGGGTCGAGCCGGGCGACCCGCGCCATGATCACGCCTTCCTGCTCGAGTTCGCGGACGCGCCGCCAGACCGCGGTCCGGGACAGTGCGCAGCGGTCCGCCAGCTCATTCATGGAAAGTCCGGCATCGGACTGCAATAGCCTGAGTATGGTCAGGTCCTTGTTATCTATTGGTTTCATATATGTCGGATATCTGTAACAATTGTTTCACATTCCTGCCATATCGCACTACAAAAAGCAACAATGTTTACCCAATTCCTGCCGATAATAATGTCAGGCATGGAGGATGGCAGATGTCCATACGCAGCAAATTCACCGAACACCCGGCAAGCGTCGGCGAGACCTATGGCCAGCATTTCATGGCAGCGATGGGCTTCAGCGCAGGCCTGTTTTATGCCGCTTTCTGTTGCGCCCTGCACGCGGTCTTCCCGTTTCTTTGCGAGCGCCACGGCAGCAAAGCAATCACCGATCTGTACGATCGTATGACCGTGAATCGCCAAAGGCAAGCGCAGGCCGCAGAAGCCGCAAGTTGAAGATCTGTCGCCGGCGGGAGCTGCGACATACCGTTCGTCCTGTCGATTTTTCCGGGTCGCTGCGCTAACGTCGCGGCAACGATTCGCGGCAAAGATCCATCGGGCGGGAATCCTATGCAATACCTGAAACGGCTCTACGGGCTGCTACCAGTCGTTTTCCTCATCGCGTGCTCAACGGAGGAGCCGGGAGCCGGCGGCGCAGACCTGATCCTCACCAACGCGCGCGTCTATACGCTG
>DATICC010000243.1:0-9099 GCA_035457045.1 Woeseiaceae bacterium
GGATGCCTTGCTGTTGCGAGCCGCTGACACCGAGAAATCGCCGCAGATCGACCTTGCCGAGGACGGAACTGCCAATGCGGACGAAGTGAACGCCGCGGCGCAGCACTGGGCACAGCTCTTTCGCAACTTCCTGGATACCAACCTTCGACCCGGTACCTGAGGCTGCCTGACGGCGTGCAGTGGCATAATCCGCGTTACCGCCGTACAGAACGACACCCGGATGAGTGATATGCGAAGTTTTATCGTTGCAATCGTTTCAACCTTTATTTTGTCCGGCTGCGCCGTCAACCCGGTCACCGGAAAACGCGAGATCACGTTTGTCAGCCCCGCAAGCGAGATCGCGATGGGCGAGCAGAACTACGCTCCCATGCGGCAATCGCAAGGCGGGGACTACGATATCGACCCCGAGCTGACAAGCTATGTCCAGGGCGTCGGCAATCGCCTGGTCGAGGCCAGCCGTTCGGCCCTTGTGACCGAGCGGTCTTTGCCCTATGAGTTCGTGGTGCTGAACAGCTCTGTGCCGAATGCCTGGGCGCTGCCCGGCGGAAAAATCGCCATCAATCGTGGCTTGCTGACGGAACTCGGATCGGAAGCGGAACTTGCTGCAGTCCTCGGGCACGAAATCGTGCACGCCGCCGCTCGCCACACTGCTCAAAGAATCGAACGCAGCCAGTTCCTGCAGGTCGCCCTCATCGGCACAGCAGTCGTGACTGCCGACTCCGGTTACGGGGACCTGGCTGTCGGTGGAGCCGGCCTTGCATCGCAAATACTGAACCAGAGTTACGGTCGAGGTGACGAACTGGAATCCGACCTGTACGGCATGCGTTTCATGTCGCTCGCCGGATACGACCCGCAAGGTGCGGTCACCCTGCAGGAGACCTTCGTGCGCCTGAGCGAAGGTCGTGACTCTGACTGGCTGAGCGGCCTTTTTGCCAGCCACCCGCCGTCGCAGGAACGCGTGAATGCCAACCGGAAAACCGCCGCGACGTTGCCACCGGGCGGTGATCTCGGGGTCGACCGGTACAAGGCCGTGATGGCAAAGACCATGGCGGCAAAGCCTGCGTACGATCTGTACGACGAGGGCCGCAAGGCGCTTGGCGAGGACAAGCCGGAGCTTGCGCTCGCAAATGCGGACAAGGCAATCAAGCTCTTTCCGGCCGAAGCGAATTTCTATGCGTTGCGCGGCGATGCGAAAATCGAACAGAAAAAATACGATACCGCGGTGAAGGACTTTGATGACGCGATACAACGTCGCGACGATTTCTTCTACTACTACCTGCAGCGCGGGCGGCTGTACGAGGAGCTTGGTAACGACAGCAAAGCGGTTGCGGACCTCGAGAAGAGCAATGAAATGCTGCCGACGGGCGTAGCTTTTTACACTTTGGGCGGCATAGCCGCGAAACGCGGCGACAAGGCTGGCGCCATAGAGCACTATAAAAAGGTGGCCGGCGGGCAGGGCGAGCTGGCGCAAGCGGCGCAGGCGGAGCTCGTCAAGCTGGACCTGGCCAACAATCCGGATGCCTACCTGCAGAAACGTTGCGACCCGAACAGCGCCGGGGAACTCGTCGTATCGATCCGGAATGGCACCTCCGTGACCATTGCGGACATCCGTTTCGCCATCGAGTACACCGACAACACCGGCCGCCAGCGGCGGGTGGACCGGCAGGTCAGCGGCCAGCTCGGCGCAGGCCAGGTGACCAGCGTCAACACCGCGCTCGGTCCCTATACCGCCGGCGGCTCCTGCCCGGTGCGCATCGTCGCTGCGCGGGTCGTGGAATCGAAATAATGCGGACCCTTCGAGCCTGCCTGCACGCGATGTCAGTCGCGGCGATCCTCGCATGTCCTGCTGCATTGGCGGACGATGCCGCAATGGATGCGGAGATCGACTTCCTGCTGGAGTCAGTCGCCGCAAGCGATTGCATCTATATTCGTAACGGCAAGGAGCACAGCGGTGCTGCGGCCCGCGACCACCTGCAGATGAAGCGCGAGCGCGGCAGGAAGTACTACGACACGACCGAGGAATTCATCGAGCGCATCGCGAGCAAAAGCTCGTGGAGCGGCAAACCCTACCGCATACGCTGCGGCGACACGGAAGAAGATGCCGGCGCCTGGTTCAACCGCGCCCTCGAGTCATACCGCAACCTGTAGGAGCCCGCATCGCGGGCGACGCGAATCTCAATCATGTGATGCACGCCGGCGCCACGCCGCCATGCCTTTCTCGCTCGGGAATCTTAACTCACTCGAAAGGCATACCGCCGCGTCGCCGGCTGTCGGTGTCCCTGTAGGAACCCGCACCGCGGGCGACACGGAGGTCAAATCTCGCGCAGGATCCGTCATCGTTGTCGCCTGCAATGCAGGCTCCTACAGCGCAAGCCCACAGCCCGCAATGCGGGCTCCGGCAGGACTTACGTGCGGTCGCGCTGTTCGAGCAGGCGCTCCATTTCGTCCATGATTGCGTTCATCTTCACGACGGCGGCACGGTAGGGGCCCGGGGTCGCCATGTCGACGCCCGCGTTCTTGAGCAGAACGTACGGGTAGTCGGAACCGCCGGCACGCAGCAGGTTCTTGTAATTCTCGACCCCGGCCTCGCCCTCGTTCTTGATACGCGCGTACAGCGCCGTTCCGGCGGTCTGCGACGTCGCGTACTGGAACACGTACATGTTGAAATAAAAGTGCGGTATGAACATCCACTCGTTGGTGTACAGGTCATCGACGATGACCACGCCCTGGTCGTGGCCGTGGTAGCGCCGTACAAGCTCGGCGTACATCTCGGATATCTTCTCTCCCGACAGCGCCTCGCCGCGTTCCGCCGCCTCGTACAGGGACAATTCGAACTCGGCGAACATCGTTTGACGGAAGAACGTGCCGCGCATGCCTTCCAGACCCTGCCCCAGGTAAAAGAGCTTCTCCTCCGGCGATTCCGCATTCGACACCATGTAGTCCTGCAGGATCAGCTCGAGCGACGTCGACGGGATCTCGGCGATGAAGGTCGAGTAGAACGCGGTATCAAAAGGCTGCGTCTGCCTGGAATACAGCGTATGCATCGCGTGCCCCCACTCGTGCGCGAATGTGGACAACGATTCATAGTCGTCGTTGTGATTCAACAGCAGGTACGGATGCACGTCGTAGGCGGACGGGTTCATGTAGGCGCCGGACTGCTTGCCGCGCTGCGGCATGACGTGCATCCAGCGCTGGTCGATCGCTTTCCGTTGCATCTGGACCCAATCGTCGCCGAGTACCGCCATGGCCTTCAGCGTGATCTCCTTGCTGGTCTCGAGGTCGAATTTCTTCTGCAGAGCAACCATCGGCGGGTAAATATCGTAGTAATGCATCTGTTCCAGGCCGAGCATGCGTGCCCTAAGCTTGAAGTAACGATGCAGGGTCGGAAGGGCATTGTTGACCTCCGCGACCAGTGTTCGATATACCTCCGGCGGCAGGTTGTCCTGGAACAGCTCGCGGTGCAGGACGCTGTCGTAGTTCCTCGCTTTCGCCAGCGAGACCTGCGTCTGGATATGCGAGTTCAGGACGGAGCCTACGCTGTTGCGGTATTCGAGCCACTTGCCCCAGTAAGTATCGAATACCAGTTTTCGGTCATCGCGATTCGGGCCGCCGCGCAGCCGCCCGTAGCCCTGCGAATCGACCAGGAATTCCGTACCATCGGACAACGTTACGGTGGGCCAGGGAATGTCGGAGTTCGACACCAGGCTGTACGTGTTGTATGGCGCGGCAAACGCCTGGCTGAAATAGGCGAGCGTTTCTTCGGCCTCGTCCCCAAGCGTGTGCGGCGCATTGCGCAGGCTGTCTTCGAGCTGGAAAGCAAAACGGTCGAGGCGTTCGTCTTCCTTGATATAGGCATTGATGACTTCTTCGCCGACGCGCAGCAACTCGGGTTGCATCCAGGCGGTGGCCTCGTTCAGGCGCGCAAACATGATCTGGCTGAGCTGGTCGCGCTCCTGGTCCCCGGTGACGCGAACATCCTCGTCCGCCTTGAGGCTCGAGTAGGCCGAGACCCGGGCGGCTTTCCGCGTCACATCCGACACCAGGGCCAGCGCTTCGTAAAGTGCATCGGCACTGTCGCCCAGGGTATCCCGCCGGGCTTCGATCCGTTCCAGGTCCTTCAACACTTCCTCGCGCGCCTGGTCCCAGGCCTCGACGGAGGGATAGATTTCGCTCAAATCCCAGATAGCCGCATCGCCTTCCGCGGCGCTGCCGGTCAGGGGTATTGCCAGAAACAACAGGTACCCGATCAGATGCAATCGACGCATGCTCTTTCTCCTTGTTCTTGACGGCCGTTCTTCGGCACCGTGGCGGCTTAGACAGTCATCCTCGCAACAGTTCGAAGGCCCGGCAAGATTCAACCGGGTTTTCGTTTAGACTTGGATGCATGTCATCGGCCGCAAGTTTACGCTGGTTCAGGCTTTTCATCCGCCTGGGGATAAGCGCGCTTTCCCTGCTGATTTTTGCATTGCATGTGGCGTCTTCGCCACGCTTCGAGATCATCGACCGGATCGAGAACTACCTGTACGACGTCCGGGTCCTGATGACCATGCCGGCGACTGTCGATGATCGCATCGTGATCGTCGATATCGACGAGGCCAGCCAGCTCGAGCTTGGGCGCTGGCCCTGGCCCCGCGACACGCTGGCGACCATTGTCGATAAACTGTTCGACGACTATTCCATACGCGTGCTGGGGTTCGACGTGTTGTTTGCCGAAGCCGAGGAGACCTCGGCCGAGCGTTTGCTGCAACGACTCCGGCGCAGCGACATCGCCGGGATACCGGAAGTCGATATAGAACTCGGGCGCATCGCCGTTGAGCTCGACAGCAATGCGCGTTTCGCGGAATCGCTCATCGCCAGGGACGTCGTGACCGGATTCGTCTTCAAGGATTCCCTCGCGCCAAACGAACCCCAATCGACCGGCGCGCTGCCCGGACCGATCATCCCGGCGGCGGCGATCGCAGGCGTCAGCATTCCGTTTGTCGACGCCAGGGGTTTTGCGGGCAACCTGGCGGCGCTGCAGGACAATGCCGCTGCAGGCGGGTTTTTCGATGCGCCGGTCATTGATTCCGACGGCGTGTTCCGGCGTGCACCATTGCTGCAGCGATACCTCGGTGACCTGTATCCGTCCCTCGCCCTGGCGGTTGCACGACTCTCGCTCGGCTCACCGCCTGTAAGCTTGTCCTTTGCTGCAACGAGGGACGAGCGCATGACGGGCATCGAACTCGATGCCTTGTTGCTCGGCGAGCGGCGGATCCCGGTCAACGAACAGGTCACTGTCTACATTCCCTACCGCGGCCCGCAAGGGAGTTTTCCCTATGTGCCCGCAAAGGACGTGTTCCACGGTACGGCGCCGGCGGAAGTACTTCGCGACCGCATCGTTCTGATCGGTGCCAGCGCGGCCGGGCTGCTCGATCTGCGCTCGACGCCTGTCGGGCAGCGTTACATCGGCGTCGAGGCGCACGCCAACCTGGTATCGGGCCTCCTCGATGGCACCATATTGCAGCAGCCGTCGTGGACCGCCGGTCTGGAATTCTCGCTGCTGTTCGTCATCGCCTTGCTCACAGCGCTGCTCCTGCCACGGCTGGCTCCGATCACCGCTTTGCTGTTCGTGATCGCCCTGCTGTTCCTCACCATGGCATGGAATTTGTGGATGTGGACGGCGCAGGGGCTGGTCGTGCCGCTGGCATCGTTGTTGTGTTTCACACTGGTTGCATCCGTGCTGCAGATCAACTACGGATTCTTCATCGAGTCGCGCAACAAACGCCACCTCTCGAAGATCTTTGGGCAGTACATTCCGCCGTCGCTGGTCGCCGAGATGGATGCGAGCGGCCAGGACGTGTCACTCGAGGGTGAGACCCGCATGATGTCGGTGCTGTTCTCGGATGTGCGCGGGTTTACCACGCTGTCGGAAAAGCTCGATGCGAGGGAACTGACACAACTGATGAATGAGTTCCTGACGCCCATCACTCGCGTCATCCACGAGCATCGCGGCACGATCGACAAATACATGGGCGATGCGGTGATGGCGTTCTGGGGCGCCCCGCTCGCCGACGACCAGCATGCGCGGCATGCCGTACTTGCCGGCATGGGGATGATCAGGGCCGTGCGCGACCTCGGCGATGACTTCGCCAGGAAAGGATGGCCGCCGATTGCCGTGGGCGTCGGTGTGTCCAGCGGCAACATGAATGTTGGCAACATGGGCTCGGAGTTCCGCATTGCATACACGGTCCTCGGCGATACGGTGAATCTCGGCTCGCGGCTTGAAGGCCTTACCAAGCAATACGGCGTCGACATGATCGTCAGTGCGGCCACGGCCAGACTCCTGCCCGACTTTGCGTTTCGTGAACTGGATCTCGTCCGGGTGAAGGGGAAACGCGAACCGGTCGCGATATTCGAACCCATCGGGATTGCCGCCGGCCTGTCGACTGTGGATCGGGAACGCTTGGGTCTTTTTGCGACAGCGATCGCCGATTTCCGCGCCAAACGCTGGGATGCGGCGGAAGTCGCATTGCAGAACTTGAAAGAACGCACAGAAGAGCTTCTATATAATGTGTACCTTGATCGAATCGAGCAATTCAGGCGTGTACCGCCGCCGGCCGACTGGGATGGCGTCTTCGAACACCTGACCAAGTAGTACAGGCTGGTTTTTTGCGCAGCAGGACGAACGGGGCCCTGCTGTCGGGGAGCGATTTCGAATGCCAGACCACATCCTCCGGGGCACGGGCTCCGTTTTTCGACCTGTGCTGATCCTGATGCTGCTCTGCGGAAGCTGTCTCGCCCAGACCGGCGACAGGCTGCGGCTGAGTACCGAGGCCGAAACCCGGGAACTCGTGCGCCAGGCCGAAGACCTGCTGGCCGCCGGTGAGAGCGCCCGGGCATACGAATTGTTGCTGCCTCACGAAGCGGCCCTGGCTGGCGACGTGCTGTTCGATTACGTGTTCGGCATCGCCGCGCTGGACACCGGTCGCACCGGCGAGGCGATCTTCAGCTTCAGGCGTGCCCTGGCCGTCGAACCGGGATTCTCCGGTGCACGCATGGAACTGGCGCGGGCCTATTACGAATCCGGAAACCCGGAGCTGGCCCGGCCGCTGTTCACCCAGCTACTCGGCGAGAGTCCGCCGCCGCCGGTCGCCAGCGTGATTCAGCAGTACCTGCAGGCGATCGACCATGTGCCGGCTGCCCCGCCCAGCCGCTTTCTCCCTTATCTCGAGTTGTTCGCCGGCTACGACACCAACACCAACGGTTCGACCGACGACCAGCAGTTCCTCGGATTCACGCTGAGCCCGGACAATGTCGAGACCGAGTCCTCGTTTGCCGAACTCCGTGCCGGGTTCGACTGGTTCGTGCCGCGCAGTTCGCGCTTTGGCTGGATGTTCAACGGCGGCGTGAGCCATCGCGCCAACCCGGACGCATCTTTCATCGATGCCACCATCGTCAACGGTTACGGCGGATTCAACTGGCAACGTGACGCCTGGTTCGGCCGCGCTGTCATCGACGGTTACTGGGGAGCCAGGGATGGCGAGCCGAACGAGTCGTATCTTGGTCTCGATGCGCTCCTTGGCCGGCGACTGAACGACCGCTGGGACGCCACGCTCGGACTGCGCGGCGGCGCACAGCGCTACGACGAATCGATCGAGGTGCTCGACGTCAACCGCTTCCTTTACTCACTGGGAGTCACCCGCCGCTTCGACTCGCGTGCCCAGCTCAGCCTGCAACTGCTGGGCGGCAGCGACAGCGAGCAAACCAACGGGTCACCGTATGGCAATTCGAAGTTCGGCGGACGCGCAGGCCTCAGCATGCCGGTCGGTGCCTCCGCCTGGTTGCTCGCGTCGCTCGGCAGTCTGAAGAGCGACTACGATGGCCTGTTCTTCGGCACACCGCGCGAGGACACGCAGTCGTTCGCGATGCTGCAAGTCGAGTTTCGCGATGTGCTGACGCGCGGCCTGGCCATCATTCCGCGGGTCCGCTACATCGACAATGACTCCGATGTCGGGCTTTACACCTACGACAGGATGGAAACGGGAATCGCCTTTCGATGGACACCACAGCCATGAAGAATGCAATCCAGGGAGTATTTCTCTACTTGCTCGCGGCCACGGCGACTGCGCAGGATGCGGGCACGGTCCTTTTCGCGACGAGTGGGGTGACCGCCGAAAGGGAACCGCCGGTAGCGCTGGTCAAGGGCGATGCCGTGCGGGTGCAGGATACGGTCGTAACGGACGCCGCGGCGCGGGCGCAGCTTCTGATGGTCGATGGCGCGAAGATAGCGCTTCGGCCCGGTACGCGCCTGAAGATCGAGGAGTACTCGTTCGGCACCGATGCGGGCGCTGCTGCCAGCGCGGTCACGACCAGCGGCGATCGCAGCGTCAGCAGCCTGTTGAAGGGCGGCTTTCGCACCATAACCGGCGCCATCGGCAAGCAGGATGAAAAGGACTACGAAGTGCGCACGGCCGTCGGCGTGCTCGGCATACGCGGAACGGATTACACCGCGGTGTACTGCAACGGTGACTGCGGCTGGGCGCCGGGGATTTCCGCCGGTCAGCCGCTGGAGGATGGGCTGTACCTCGGCGTGACCGAAGGCATCATCGTGTTCCGCAATGAGTTCGGCGATATCGAAGTCAGGGCCGGTCAATTCGCATTCATTCCATTGAGCGATCGCCGTCTGCAACAGCTGGCGACGCCACCGGCGGTACTGCTGGATGCCAATGATCTCGGGCTCGACGAGGCCGGCACCGCGCAATCGCGTCCGGACGATGCTCCCGTAACGGGCTTCGATAGCAAACTGGGCACACGACGAACGCCGACACCGGCCGGTTACGAACCGGCCGACGAGGAAACCTCCGGCAAGGGCGGACGAGATGCACCGGAACAATCGGTCATCGGCGTGAATCCCGACGGCACGCCAGTTGACATCACACCGGGAAATCCGCCGCCGCCCACCAACGACAGGACCATAAGCTGGGCCACAGGCCCGGTAAGCGGAATAGGCACGCTGTTCAGCGGCACGCTCATCAACGAACCGACGCAGTACGAACTGGATTTCAACAACAACGTGACGCGCTTCGAGAACCTGCACCCGGGGCGGGGCGCGGCGGGTAC
>DATICC010000244.1:0-5280 GCA_035457045.1 Woeseiaceae bacterium
GTCCCGCGTTTCGATACTCACCGGCATCAGCCGCAAGGAAGTCAGGCACCAGCGGGAGCTGCTGCAGGGTTCGGAGTCGGCCCGTGCCGGCAAACCCCATGACGCCACGCGGCTACTGTCGGGCTGGTTCCAGGATCCCGCATACCTCGACGGACGCGGACTGCCTCTGGCGCTGGTCGAACGGGGTGAGGTCCCGAGTTTCGAGTCGCTGTTTCATCGCTACGGGGGCGACACGCCGTTCCAGACGCTGATGAAAGAACTCAAAGTCGCGGGAACGATCGCCGTTGACGACCAGGGACGATTGGTGGCGAAAAGCCGGTACCACATGCCGGTACCGATGTCGGAAGGAAATATCCGGTTCTTCGGTGCCAACCTGTTTGATCACGCGAGAACACTCGAACAGAACATCACAGGATCCGCGCAGCAACGGAAATTCGAAGGATTTGCGGTGGACGATCGTCTGAATCCCGACGTGGCCGCGGAATTCCATGAATTCCTGAATGAGCGAGGACAACAATTTCTCGAGGAAGTCGACGGCTGGTTGAACGATCACCGGGTCGCCGAAAGCAATGTTGAATCCATACCCATACGGCTGGGCGTAGGCATCTACGCAATTGACGGCCCGTTACCAGAAGGCAAGCAATCATGAAAATTATCTCCGTGTTGACCATGACATTCCTCACCGCAGTATTGGTCGGTTGCGGTGGCGGCAGTTACAACGACGAATCGAATAACGGCGGGCCGCCACCCGTCGGCGGCATCGGTCGAACCGGTGTGGCGATGGGGCCGATTTCGACTTTCGGCAGTGTCGTCGTCAATGGCGTACGTTATGACACGTCATCAGCGAGTATCTTTGTGGACGGCCAGCCGGCTACTCAGGGCGACTTGCGGGTCGGGCAGGTGGTGGTCATCAGCGGTGAAGTCGATGACAACCAGACCACCGGTACTGCAGACGAGATTCACTTTGACGAAAATGTCAAAGGACCCGTGCAAAGCATCGATATGGTGAGCGGCCAGCTTGTCGTCCTGGGACAAACGGTAATCACCGGGCCGGATACCTCTTTCGACGACAATATCCAGCCCGCGTCTCTCGCGGGGCTCGCCATCGGCGATCTGGTTGAAGTGAGCGGCCAGACAATGGCGGACGGCAGTATTGTGGCGACGCGTATCGAAAAGAAACCAGCGGGTACGGCATTCGAGGTACACGGGACGGTAACTAATCTCGACAGCGTCAACCTCCGGTTCACGATCAATGCCCTGGTGGTCGACTACAGTGTTGCCATACTGAATGACTTTCCGGGCGGACAGATCAGCAACGGCGACTTTGTCGAGGCCAAAGGCAGCACACTCGACGCCAACGGCGCACTCTCCGCGTCCGAGGTCGAATTCAAGGGATTGCCGGTAACCGGCATAACGGGCCTGTACGTCGAACTCGAAGGATTCATTACCCGCTTCGTTTCCGCGCAGGATTTCGATGTGGCCGGCATCAGCGTGATCACGAATGCGAGTACCGTATTCGAAGGTGGTGTCGCAGCAGATCTCGGGCTGAATGTGAAAGTCGAGGTCGAAGGCGAATTGAATGCCAATGGCGCCATCGTCGCGGAGAAAGTGGATATCCGGCGGGCGAAAGCGGTACGCGCAACGGCGCTGGTTGACTCGGTAAACGTGGCGGGAAACTCGCTCGTGATGCTAGGTATAACGTTTAGCGTCGATGCATTGACCCGGCTGGAGGACAAGAGTAACGCGGATGTTGAGCCGCTCAGGATTGCCGACCTTAACGTCGGCGACTATCTGGAAATTCGCGGCAGCGAATTTCCTGCCGGAAGCCGCCAGATAATTGCGGCACTACTCGAGCGGGAAGACGTCGATACCCGGACCATCCTGCAAGGGTTCGTCGAAACAGTCAGCAACCCGTCGTTCACGATCCTCGGCGTCACGATCACAACCACCGGCACGACGGTATTTCGCGACACGGATGACAGCCCGATTTCGGCCGCAGAATTCTTCAGCAGGGTGACAGCGGGTTCACTCGTAAAAGCCGATGGCACTGAGACATCGACAACGGCGATCACCGCTCAGGAAGTCGAGTTCGAACTGGAGTTCTAGCACTCTTCCGCGGGAGCGGCATTCCTGCCGCTCCCGCACTTTCAGCCAACCGGTCAGGCCTGGTTCCATGCGCCCCATATCGTCCACAAACCGACGAGCAGGAAACCCGTTCCCGCAGCCATGGTCAGGTATCGCGGATTCACCAGCCCGGAAATCGCGGAGCCGAATATCACCGCAATAGCCGTCGATGCCACCAGCGCCAGCGATGCTGCGATAAAGACCGCCAATGGCCCAACGGAGTCTCTGGCGGCGAACAGCAGTGTTGCAAGCTGTGTCTTGTCGCCGAGCTCGGCAAGGAAAATCGTGCCGAATACCAACGCAAGCGATTTGATCTCCATATGCATTCTCACCGTCTACTTTTCAGCCAGGGCATACAGGAAGTCGACGTAGGATTTCTCGATCTCCGCGAGGCCGGCCACCGCGAGGCCCTCTTTCGGCTTGATCAGCATGATTTCGTTCGGCGCGTGCGCGCCGGTGCCGTAGCCGATGCCGAAAGGGACCATCGGGATGCCGAGTCTTTCGGTAAATTGGTAGAACGGCGCACTGCCTGCAAGGCGCGGATTCACCGCGACTCTTTCGGTGTACTTGTTGGCAACGCTCAACGCAGCCTGCACCAGTGGAGCGCTGACCGAAGTCTGGGCCGCCGGATAGGCACTCATGCGCCGCAGCTCTATGTCGGCGAAACCGTTCGCGTCGAGGTGCGCGCGAATTTTCTGCAGTGCTGCATCCGGATCGAGTCCAGGCGGCAGTCGCGAGTCCATCTTTGCCGTTGCCATGTGCGGCAGGATAGTCTTGGTACCCTCGCCCGTGTACCCGGCCCAGATGCCATCGATATTCAGTGTCGGCATGAACAGCAGCTCCGTGATCGCATCCGCGCCGGCGAGACCGTCCAGCCAGGTTTGCACGCCGAGCTGTGCCTTGATCTCGTCGTCGTTGCTGGTCGCAAGGACACCGTTCATCAATACCTGCTCCTCGTGGTTCGGCGGCAGGATGCCGTCGTAGTAGCCCGGGATGAGTATGGTGTTGCCGTCCTTGCTGGTCATGGAGGCAATTGCCTGCACCAGGCGCAATACGGGCGAATCCACGAGGGCCTTGTAGGAACCGTGAATTTCCGCCTCGGTCGGTCCGCCGTCGGCGTTGCCTTTTGCTTCGAGTTCGAAGTAGATGATGCCCTTGACGCCCAGCGTCATGGACAGGCTGCCGTCCGGGCGCTGCGAGTTGAAGGGAAAGATCGCGCCTTCTGCCGCTTTCAGTCGCTCTTCGTATTTGTCGATGATCTGCGGATAGTGCGGCGACCCGAGTTCCTCCTCACCCTCCGCTGTGACCATCAGGTTGACTGGCAATTCACCCCGCACGTCGATGATCGATTGCACCGCATTCAGGAATGCGCGTTGCGGGCCTTTCTGGTTGGTGGCGCCACGCGCCATCAGCACTGTGCCAAGTTCGTGTTCGACGAGTTCCGCTGCGAAGGGCGGGCTCTGCCAGTCTTCCTCATCGACCGGCTGCACGTCGTACATCAGGTACAGCATCAGCGTTTTGTCGGCTCCGGCGTCGTAATATCCCCAGACACCCGGGTGCCCGTCCGTCGGCACGAGTTCCGCCTCCTGGAAGCCCATCGCCAGCAGATCGTCACGGAGCAGAGTCGCCATCTCCTGGATTCCGTTGTTCTGCGCACTGATCGAGGGTTGGCGCAACCAGCGCTGGATATTCGCTATGTGCGCATCGAGCTGGCTGTCGATATGCGCATAGACATCCGAATGATTGCCGGCGTACTGGCCGATGCTCGCCGACGAAAAGGCCTCGTCGGTCTCGATGCTGAATTTCGGCCGCGTAACGGGTGCCTCGTTCACCGACACGTCCACCGTCACCGGGTCACAGGCTGCTGCTGTCAGCAAGGCCGCAAGGAGAACAATCGATCGTCGGGTCATTTTCGCCTGCCTTTTCTTGTGGTATCGCCGCGCAGAATGCGGGTGGGCGGACACTGACATAATGACCGCTGAATTTGGCTCGTGTCCAGCCGCATCGGGCGGAAATTGCAGCGGAAGGCGGAATTTTCACGCGGTTCCGCTGTCGCAGTCCACGGACAGCTTGACAATGCCGCTCGCTGGTCTAACGTGCTTCGGGGGCAACAAACAGGTACGTAATATGAATGGGACGACCGGTCGCAAGGTTCACCTGGTGCTTGCAGCGATGAGCGCGATTGCCCTGTCCGCCTGTGGCAGCAGCGACGGCGACGGATTCACTCCGCCGCCGCCCCCGCCGCCCGGCAGCGCGGACATCGCAACCGAAAGGGTATTTACGCAGATCGCGTTCAACCAGCCGCTCGCCATGATGCAGCTCCCAAACAACGACACACGCTGGTTCGTCGTACAGCGCGGCGGCGTCATTTACACATTTCCGAACGATCCCAACGTCACGCCGGCTGATGTCACCGTTTTTGCGAACCTGTCGACCATCGTCAACTCCGCCCCTGGCGAGGCGGGCTTGCTCGGCCTTTCGTTTCACCCAAACGTCTCGGTCAATGGTGCTGTGTACGTGTCCTACACCAGCCCCTCGGGAGGCCTGCAGTCCAGGGTGTCGCGTTTCCAGAGCCTGGGCGGTAATCCGCCGACGCTGAATATCATGAGTGAGGACGTACTATTGACCCTGCAGCAGCCGTTTAATAACCACAATGGCGGCAACATGGCATTCGGACCGGACGGATTCCTTTACGTCGGTTTCGGCGACGGCGGCAGCGCCGGCGATCCGGGCAACAATGCCCAGGACACGAGCAACTTATTCGGCACGATCATCCGCATCAACGTCGACGTCGGAAACCCGTACCCCATTCCGGGCGGTGCAACGGGCAACCCGTTCTTCGGCAGTCCCCAGTGCGAGACGGGCATCAATCCCCCTGGTGTGCCGTGTCCGGAGATCTTCGCCTGGGGACTCCGCAATCCCTGGCGCTGGAGTTTCGACAGCCTCAACGGCGACCTGTGGGTCGGCGACGTAGGCCAGGGCAACTGGGAGGAGATAGACCGCGTCGAACTCGGCATGAACTACGGCTGGCGTGAACGCGAGGGCGCGCACTGCTTCAATCCGGCGAGCGGCTGCTCGACAAACTTCGAGGACCCTATTACGGAGTACTCGCACGCGCTCGGCGGCTCAGTGACGGGCGGCTACGTGTACCGCGGC
>DATICC010000245.1:0-2603 GCA_035457045.1 Woeseiaceae bacterium
GCCTGCCGCGACTGCAGCAACTCTGCGAGTCCAGGCGTCGTCGCATCGGCCAGGCCCGACATCAGGGTGATCGGTCCGCGGCCCATCACGACCTGCATGTCCTGGTAGCGCCGGCCACGTGGCGACGTTGGCAGTGTATCGGCACCGAGTAAGAGGTCAGCGCCGAGACTCAGTCCGGTGGTCCAGCTTTCGGCCAGCACCGGCACACCGAGTGCCTGCCAGGCCTCCAGTGCCGCCCGATTGCCATGGCCCGAGGCCGGAACGATTGCGACGACCGCCCCGGCAGCACGCGGACTGTCGTTGATCGCGGCGACACGCAGCACGCGCGGGCCGGGCGTTGCCTCGGTTTCCCAGAGCAGCGGGTCGAGACCGGCCGTGTCGGCGGCGACCATGGCGGTAACACCGTAAGACAGGATTTCGGCTCCGGTGCGCGCCGGATCTTCGACGCGCAACGACGAGTAACTGTCAATAAAGCCTGGCAGCACCGTGGCGCTGCCCATGTCGAGAATGATGCCGTCTTCACGCTCGCGGCGTGGCTCGATCGACAGGATTCGGCCATCGCCGATCACGATATCGAGCTCATACCGGTAGTCATCCGCCCTGCCATCGAACAATCGTGCGGAACGGATGATCAGTCTTTCACCCGACGGGGTACTGATCTGCAGCTGCTGCGCGTTGGCGTCGGCTTGCGGCAAACGGTCGCGGCTGTCCACCGCGGCAGCGAAACGGATCCGGGTCGGACTCGGGTCGTCCAGGCCACGGCTGCGAATTCCGCCATCGGCGGTATAGAAAAAGCGCTGTCGATCGAGCCAGCTCAGTGGCGCGATGAAAAAATCCTCGCCTGTCATCAGTGGTCGAACAAGCGGCGGGTCCGAGAGGATTGCCATCTGGGCAACGATGCCATCCGGTCGTTGTTGCAGAAACGTGAGCAGCGTCCCGTCAGGCCGCCATGACGGCACGTGCAAGGGCTCCGCAGATTCGAAAAGTACTTCGTCCGGCTGGCCGAAGCGGCGTCGCATCAGGAACCATTGGTTGCCACGACGGTGCACCCAGGCGAGGTGCCGGCCGTTTGCCGACCAGGCGCCGTCGGTCTCGTCACCGGGCGAACTGCTGATGCGCCACACCAGTCCGGATTTCAGGTCGAGCTCCCAGAGGTCGAAGCCTGTGTCGGAACGTTCGGACGAAAAAAGGATGCGTTCGCCATCCGGATGCCAGGACGGTTGCTGATCGACGTACTGGCCTACGCTCAATTGCCGGCTTTCACCGCTGCTGACATCGATCAGCCATAGCTGCGAGTGCGTGGGTGCGGCGGCCTGGTAGACCAGGAATCGGCCGTCCGGCGACCAGCGCGGAGCTTTGGCGGGCAGCACGTTGTCGCTGATGCGTTGCGCGTCGCCACCCCTTGCCGGGATGATCCAGATGCTGCCGAGCAGGTCGGTCGCAAACATGCCGCTGCTGCGTGACACATCCACAGCTATGTTCGTGCCTTCCGACAGGACCAGCTGCGACTGCGCCGGCATTGCACAGAGCAGCACGAGTATCAGCGTAGTGCGCCGGACTATGTGCTGCATTGCGCCTCGACGGAAACGAGTTGGAAATTCTCGATCGTGCAGCACAGCTGGATGGGCTGGCAGCATATCTGGCAATCTTCGATGTAACTTTGATCACCTGCCGACAGGTCCACCTGGATCTGCAACATTTCGGCACAGTACGGGCAGCGGATCCTACGGCTCGCCAGTCCATCAGGCATCAGGGACACCACCCGTCATGGTTGCAGCCTCGTACCGATCCATGGAGTCACGGAAAATCCCTTCTCGGTGCCGCGCACGAGATTGCGCTTCCAAAGGGCGCGGTCGTGGATCCGGTTCGGTCCCTCGATCCAGAGTTCGATTGCATTTATCCAAAGCCGGTAACCGCCCCAGTGTGGCGGCCGATTGATTTGCGGCCGATTTTCGTCGAGCAGACTGTCCCCGCCCGGGCCGAGCTGCAGGCCGAGGGTCCGCGCCCGCTCCCGTATCTGGCGGAGCAAAGCCTGCCGCGAGCCGATTGGCGCACTTTGATCGCTGCCCCAGGCCCCCAGCTGGCTGCCCCAGTCGCGAGTCGCGAAATACTCGTCGCTTTCGCTGTCGGGTGAGCGAACGGCCAATCCCTCAATGCGTATCTGGCGTCCGACGGCGTCCCAGTGAAACAGGGCGGCCACGCGACTGCTCGCTGCAATCTCGACAGCTTTTCTCGATTTGTAGTTGGTATAGAAAACGAGGTAGCCCGGGTCGGGCACGAATTCCTTCAACAGCACCATCCGCGCGGACGGGTTGCCCTCCGGACCCACGGTCACCAGTGTCATGGCGTTGGGATTTCGCTGGACCTGCGCGGCGGCGGCTTCCTTGATCCAGGCGTCGGCCCAATGCAGGGGATCCTGCGGCAGGATTTCGGGCAACAGGTCCAGGTTACGGGGTTCGTTCACAAATGCTCCGGGCTGACCCGCAAATGATTCCGCGATTTGCGAGGACCGCCCGCAGATTAGCAAACCGCGAAGCGGCGAGCACCTGCGTCGATCGGGCCTTCAAAAATGGATGACGGATCGTATGCTCTTGCCGGCGTGC
>DATICC010000246.1:0-9809 GCA_035457045.1 Woeseiaceae bacterium
GGCGCATGCTTCAGTCCGTCCTCGAATCCGGCTACTGCGGCAATTTTCGGCCGATCGGATGGACGCCGGTCGAGCCAATCCAGGCTCGATCGCTGCGGGTCATAATCGGCCAGAGCGACAGCATGGCCCTCGGATGCAAAATAGGAAGCAATGCTGGTTGCCAGCGTGCTCTTGCCGCAACCCCCCTTCGCATTCATGACCATGATGTGTCGCATAGGTTTTTCCTGGAAGAGTATTTATCGGAATTCGAGGTGTTTATGTAAACTACCGTTGCAGAACGCAAAAGTCCATTCGCCCTGCCGCTGCCGGCGCAACCCGGGCTTCAGCAGGTCGGGACTCATGTTAAGCTGCAACGGGCCGATCACCGGAGCCCAGAGTCGCGTGCCGGTGCACCAGGGAAAACTCAGTCATGAGCACACAACGAAAAGCAGATTTCGTCGATGAGCAGTTGTCTGAGGATGCTGTTCACAATTACCTGAAACAAAACCCGGACTTTTTCGAACGCCACAGCTCGCTGCTCGGCGCTTTGCGTCTGCCGCATGTAACAGGCGGTACCGTATCCCTGGTGGAACGTCAGGTGTCGGTGTTACGCCAGAAAGACCTCAAGCTCGAACGCAGGCTGAAAGAGCTGCTGGAGGTCGCACGAGCGAACGACGTGCTGGCGACGAAACTGCATCAGCTCACCCTGCAGCTGATGGCGGCGAGCAGCCTCGCAGAAACATTGAAAGCACTCGAGACTGCGCTGCGGACCGGATTCAATGCGGATCAATCGATCCTTGTGCTATTCGGTGAACCTGACTCCTTTGCTGACATTCATACCGGTCGGTTTTTCAAGGTCATCGAACGCAACGACCCTGCTGTCAAGCCTTTTGATACCTTCCTTGGCAACCACAATCCGCGCTGCGGTCAGGTGCGCGACATCCAGCGGGACTTCCTGTTCGGCCAGTACGCAAATGAAGTCGGCTCCGCCGCCCTCGTGCCACTCGGCAAGAAATCGGAAATCGGTTTCCTTGCAATTGGCAGCGTCGACTCGAATCGCTTTCATCCCGGCATGAGCATGGATTTCCTGAAGCGGCTCGGCCAGCTCGTGGCAGAGGCTCTCAGGCGCTACTGATCCCGAGCGGACAGCTCATGCTGGAAGGTGAATCAGACTGGATTGACCGATTTGCACGGCACCTGCAATTCGAGCGCCGGCTTTCCCACCTGACCTGCAAGAGTTACCGGCGCGACCTCGAGTCCTTCTGCCAGTGGTGCGCCGACGCGGGCATCGAACGCTGGCGGGACGTCGACAGCGAGCACGTGCGCAACTTCTCGGCGAGTTGCTATCGCAAGGGCCTGTCGCCGCGCAGCATTCAACGCCAGCTCTCCGCATTGCGGACTTTCTTCCGCTACATGATTCGTGAGAAGCAACTGAAAAAGCACCCGGTACAGGCGGTCAGGCCGCCGAAATCCGGCAAGCGTCTGCCCGGAAACCTCGACGCTGACCGGATGGCGCGACTGCTCGACCTTCCCGGCGACGACCCGATCGTTACCCGTGATCGGGCAGTACTCGAGTTGCTCTACTCATCGGGTCTGAGGCTGGCCGAGCTGACCGGACTGAATCTTGGCGACATCGACATTGCGGATGCCACCGTGCGCGTGACCGGCAAGGGCAACAAGGAAAGAATTCTTCCGGTCGGCCGTCTTGCGCTCGACGCATTGCGCTCCTGGTTCAAGGTTCGGGCAAGCATGGCTGACCCCTCCGAGCAGGCCGTATTCGTCAGCAGCCGTGGCCGGCGCCTGAGCGGCCGATCCGTGCAGGCCCGCGTGGATTACTGGGCAAAGCGACAGGGTATCGACATGCGCGTCTACCCTCACCTGCTGCGCCATTCTTTCGCCACTCACCTTCTGGAATCGAGCCACGATTTGCGCGGCGTACAGGAACTCCTGGGTCATGCAAACATCTCGACGACCCAGGTCTACACGCACCTTGATTTCCAGCACCTGGCACAGATATACGATCGGACACATCCGCGCGCGCGGCTGAAAGACAAATCCCGCACTCCGACAGAGTAAGGCCAGGTTTCCCCGGTACGAGTGGCTTTCCCCAGTAAGATATCGGCTGAGGATCTAACAGATGGAACAATTTCGAGGGACAACAATTGTCTCGGTCCGGCGGAACGGCCGGGTGGCCGTTGGTGGCGACGGACAGGTCAGCATGGGCAACACCGTCATGAAGGGGAATGCTCGCAAGGTGCGTCCGCTGGCCGGCGGCCGCGTCATTGCCGGATTTGCCGGCGGCACTGCGGACGCGTTTACGCTCTTTGAGCTGTTCGAAACCAAACTCGAGCAGTATGGCAAATTGACACGCGCAGCCATCGAGCTGGCGAAAGACTGGCGCACAGACAGGCGATTGCGCCGACTCGAGGCCCTGTTGTGTGTCGCGGACTCAGAAAGTTCGTTCATCATTTCCGGCAACGGCGACGTCATTGAGCCGGAGAACGACCTCATGGCCATTGGCTCTGGCGGTCCGTTCGCGCAGGCCGCCGCGCAAGCGCTGCTGCAGAATACGGATCTGGATGCACGCAGCATTGTCGAGAAAGCACTCGCAATCGCCGCAGACATATGCGTTTTCACAAATCACAACATTGTCGTGGAGGAATTGCCTGCTGCAGGCAAGTAACGGATTCCGCCGATGTCGCAGATGACACCAAGAGAAATCGTGCAGGAGCTCGACAAGCACATCGTCGGTCAGGACGAAGCAAAGCGCGCGGTTGCCATTGCGCTCAGAAACCGCTGGCGCCGCGTTCAGATTGACGAACCGCTGCGAAGCGAGATCACGCCGAAGAATATTCTCATGATCGGTCCTACCGGAGTCGGCAAGACAGAGATCTCGCGGCGGCTGGCGAAGCTTGCCAAGGCGCCTTTCATCAAGGTCGAGGCGACGAAGTTCACCGAGATCGGCTATGTGGGTCGGGAAGTCGACAGCATCATTCGTGATCTGGTGGACAGCGCGGTGAAAATGACGCGCGAGGAGGAAATGAGCAAGGTGCGTCACCGTGCCGAAGACTCGGCCGAGGAACGCATACTGGACGCATTGCTGCCGCGCTCACCGCGCGGCGCGGCGCCGGCCGCACAAGCCGAAGGAACGGGCGACGGCGGCGATACGCGGCAGAAGTTTCGCAAGATGCTGCGCGAGAAAAAACTGGATGACAAGGAGATCGAGGTCGATTTTCAGGCTGTACCGGTCGGGGTGGAGATCATGGCGCCGCCAGGCATGGAGGAAATGACCAGTCAGCTTCAGGGCCTGTTTCAGAACCTTTCGGGCGGGAGGCACAGGACCCGGAAACTCAGAGTTCGCGACGCGATGAAACTGTTGACGGACGAAGAAGCCGCCAAGCTTGTGAACGAAGACGAGCTCAAGACGCGCGCACTGCAAGCCGTCGAGCAACATGGAATCGTGTTCCTTGACGAACTGGACAAGGTCGCGCGCCGCTCCGAGACGGTGGGCGCCGACGTATCCCGCGAAGGCGTGCAGCGGGACCTTCTGCCGCTCGTGGAAGGTTGTACGGTAAGTACCAAGTACGGCATGGTGCGCACTGACCATATACTTTTCATTGCGTCCGGCGCGTTTCACGTATCCAAACCGTCAGACCTCATCCCGGAGCTGCAGGGAAGATTCCCGATTCGCGTCGAACTGAGGTCTCTGGAAACCGATGATTTTGTACGCATTCTGACGGAGCCGGATGCCTCCCTCACATTGCAGTACAGAGCACTTCTCGCAACGGAGGATGTCAACATCGAATTCACCGACAGCGGTGTACGCCGCATCGCCGAAGTCGCCTTCCAGGTCAATGCGACCACTGAAAACATCGGTGCCCGTCGCCTGCATACCGTGATGGAGCGCTTGCTGGAGACCATATCCTTCGAAGCATCGGACCGAGGTGGCACCAGCTTGCAGATCACTTCCGATTATGTGGACGCTCATCTGGCGGCGCTGGTGAAGGACGAAGACCTGAGCCGTTACATACTTTAGAGCGCGAATGGACATAGCACCGGGTGAAATACGATTGCGCCGCAAGTCCAGGCTGCTGAGTATTTCCTTTGATGACGGAAGCAGTTTTGACTTGCCGTTCGAGTACCTTCGCGTTTACTCACCTTCCGCCGAAGTGAAGGGCCACGGACCGGGACAGGAAGTCTTGCAGGTCGATAAACAGGACATCGAGATAATCGCAATCGAGCCAGTGGGCCACTATGCTGTGCGGCTGGTCTTCAATGACGGCCACAATACAGGGTTGTATACGTGGAAATACCTGTACGAACTTGGCACTGAAAAGGAAGAAAAATGGCGACGTTACCTCGACCGCCTGAAAGCGGCGGGTTATGCTGATCGGACGAAGCCAGCGCATTGATTTGATGAAAGAAAATACTACCCATTTCGGATTCGAGACCGTCCCCTTGTCCGACAAAACGCGCCGGGTCAAAGGCGTATTTGATTCCGTGGCAAGCCGTTACGACCTCATGAACGACCTGATGTCGGGCGGATTGCACAGGCTGTGGAAGCGCTTCGCAACAGGACAGGCAGCGGTCAGGCGAGGGCAGTCGGTTCTCGACCTCGCGGGTGGCACCGGTGACCTGGCTCGTGCCTTTGCCCGGCAGGCAGGCCCGACCGGACTCGTAGTTCTTGCCGATATCAATGATCGCATGTTGCATGAAGGTCGTCGCAGGCTGGTCGATGCGGGTGTCGGTGAGCACGTTGCAATCGCACAGGTCGATGCCGAGAACCTGCCCTTCGCCAGCTCGAGTTTCGATTGCATCAGCATCGCATTTGGCCTGCGTAATGTAACCGACAAATCTGCGGCGCTCGCCTCGATGTACCGTGTGCTGAAGACGGGCGGCAAACTGCTTGTGCTCGAGTTCTCGAAACCCGCGGACGCAATCAAACCAGCGTATGACCTTTACTCGTTCAAGGTCCTGCCCGTCTTGGGAAAACTCGTGGCAAACGACGAGGAAAGCTATCGGTACCTGGCTGAATCCATACGCATGCACCCGGACCAGGAAGCGCTGCTTAAGCTCATGGAACAGGCGGGCTTCGATCGGTGTCGGTATCACAATCTGGCCGGCGGCATAGTGGCACTGCACGTCGGTTACAAGATTTGAGAGCGGTGTTTTGGATTCGCTGCGTATTGTCCTGGAGCCCGTTGCATCCCTGCTGAATCGACAGATCCGGGCTCAAACCAATGCCCGCGTGCTTTGTGAGAGTTTGAACGGAACGTCCACAGCCATCCAACTCAGGAACACTGCTTTCGTCGCATACCTCCTTATCGATTCCGGACAGGCTTCACTCGCGGGAGAATGCGGGAGACAGCCGGATGTCACGATCACAGGTTCGCTCCTTTCCCTGTTGCAGCTTGCCGGATCGGGTAACGAAGAACTGATCCGACGCGGTGACCTGAAGCTCATGGGCGATGCGCATGTTGCTACCCAGTTGCAGAAACTTCTTGCCCTGGCTCGTCCCGATGCCGAGGAGGAACTCTCGCGACTGGTCGGTGATGTTGCGGCACATGGTGTGAGCGAAGTTGCGAGAGGTATCGGCCGGTGGGGCCGAGACGCAGGAAACATTTTTCGCCAGAATCTGAGCGAATACCTTCAGGAGGAAAGCCGGGCTGTTCCCAGTCGCTACGAAATCGAAAGATTTCGCGGCCGGGTCGAATTGCTCCGGGACGATGTTGCCAGACTGGAAGCCAGGATCAGGCGCATGGAAGGGCAGTCGGACGCGATGCAGGCACGGAAATGATGTGGCGCGGCAAAACCCTGTTGCGCCTTCTGCGTATCCAACGCGTACTCGTCCAATACGGCCTCGACGAGATAATTGTCAAGACGCACTTCTTGCGTCCGCTACGATTCTTTTTCTACTTGTTACCTCGCAGCCATGATCGCTCGGCTCCTATCGGCGTTCGCATACGTCTCGCCTTGCAGGAACTGGGTCCGATATTCGTCAAGTTCGGCCAGGCGGTTTCGACGCGGCGCGATCTGTTGCCTGCGGACATCGCGGACGAACTCGCCAAATTGCAAGACCAGGTGCCGCCTTTCCCGGCGGAGCAGGCCGTAGCCATACTCGACGCTTCTTACGGCAGGTCGGTCAATGACGTCTTCGAGCGGTTCGACTTCGAACCCCTGGCCGCAGCATCGATTGCACAGGTTCACAGTGCAGCGCTGCCCGGCGGCCGCGAAGTCATCGTGAAGCTGCTGCGTCCGGGCGTCCGCCAGCTGATCGAGCAGGATCTTGACGTCTTGTATGCCATCGCAACGCTCGCCGACCGGTATTGGATCAATTCCAGGCGCTTGCGTCCGGTCGAGGTTGTTGCGGAGTACGAGAAGACTGTCATTGACGAGCTCGACCTGATGCGCGAAGGCGCCAACGCTGCGCAGCTCAGGCGAAATTTCGAAGGATCGGAGATGCTCTATGTTCCGGAAATATACTGGGACTATTGTCGACCCAAGGTCCTCGTTCAGGAGCGCATTTACGGCGTCCCCATCAGCGACATGAAATCGTTGCTCGCTGCCGGCACCAACATCCAGCGCCTGGCCGAAAACGGAGTAGAGATCTTCTTTACCCAGGTCTTCCGCCACAACTTCTTTCACGCAGACATGCACCCGGGCAACATTTTCGTTCAAATCGACGACCCGGAGCACCCCAAATATGCGGCGGTCGATTTTGGTATCGTCGGAACGTTGAGCCCAACGGACCAGCAATACCTCGCCGGAAATTTCCTGGCCTTTTTCGACCGTGACTATCACAAGATTGCCAAGCTTCATCTCGATTCCGGCTGGGTGCCCCCGGAATCGCGCATCGATGAACTCGAGTCCGCGATTCGATCTGTCTGCGAACCTATATTCAACAAGCCCCTTTCCGAGATTTCGTTCGCCCAGGTACTGCTCAGGCTCTTCGAAACGGCTCGTCGATTCAATATGGAGATCCAGCCGCAACTCATTCTGTTGCAGAAAACGCTTTTCAATATCGAAGGCCTGGGGCGGCAGCTGTATCCCCAGCTGGACTTATGGAAGACCGCTCACCCGGTCTTGCAACGTTGGATGGATGAGCAGGTTGGCGGACGCGCCGTGCTGGAGAGCCTGAGGGACAATCTGCCACAACTCAGGGACGCAATTCGCGAGCTGCCAGTGGTCATCCGCCACCTGTCCGAGCAAGCATCCCGGGGCAAACTTCACATGAACATCGAGTCGGCAGAGCTCGGTGAACTGCGCCGGGTTATGTCTGAACAGCAAGGGCAACGGTTCTATCTTGGCGTTGGCGGCACAGCCAGTATTTGCGGCGTATTGCTGCTTGGCTTCGGGAAGGCCATTGTTCTCGGGTGGGTGCTATTGGTAGTGGGTATCCTGTCCCTTCTGATTGCCCGGCCGGCACCACGGCGTTGATTGCGGTACGCCCTGCGCGTCGCCGCCGGGATATAATCCACAAGAAAGCCCTATAATAAGAACAGCAAAATTCGGGGATGATCATGCCCAATCCTGCACAGAAATCGGAGCCGTCTGCTCGACAGGTATTTGACGAGCTGATTGCCCAATACGCTGTTTGCCAGGGCCTGGATGAGCAAAACAGGATTCGTAACCGAATCTGGGAGCGGTTTGGTGCTTGCGGGGCAACGTTCATTTCGGACATGGCCAACTTTTCGAGCACGTCGAGAAAACTCGGTGTCTGCCATTTCCTCAAGCTTATACATCGAGCACGCCTGACCATCGCTCCGATCATCGGGGCATACAATGGTACTTTGCTCAAGTACGACGCTGACAATTGTTATGCATTCTTCGCATCAACGGATGATGCGATCCAGGCCAGTCTCAGTATCAATGCCGAGTTGTTTGCGGCCAATCAATCACTGGACCTGTCCGACCACATCTACCTTTCCGTCGGCATAGATTATGGTGACCTGTTACTCGTGGGATCCGAGGACTTTTACGGCGATCCTGTGAATACTGCATCCAAGCTCGGCGAGGATCTCGCGATAAAGGGCGAGGTCCTGGTGACCGAACGAGCCATCGCCGAGTCCAGTTACGTTGCGCCGGAGAATGTCGAGCGCATGGTTGCGCGCGTCTCCGATATCGAGATCAGCTACCTGCGGCTGCCAATGAGAAGGTCATCGATGGAAACCAAGGCCTGATCCTGGCCGCGACCACATGCTATACGGCGCAGCTACAGATGAGACCCAGGCTCTCCGGCAAATACTCGAGGTCACTCGCAAGCTTGCTGCTCCCTTCGACCTGGACACGATGTTGAACGAGGTTGTAGCTGCAACATTGAATATCCTTGATGCAGAACGGGGCACAGTATTTCTCTATGACGAGGATACAGACGAGCTCGTGGTCCGCGTGGCAACCGGGGTGGGCTCATTCCGGATTCCTTCGGACAAGGGGGTGGTAGGTGAATCCGCAAGAACGCGTCAATTGATAAACGTGCGTGACTGCTATGCGGACCCTCGCTTCAATCGCGAAATTGACAAGCGGACCGGATACAAGTCCCGCTGCATGTTAACCATCCCGTTGATTGGTTACGAAGACTCGCTGATCGGCGTCTTACAGATTCTGAACAAGAAATCCGGCGTATTCGACGAACAGGATGAGTTCGTCGCGTCTGCGCTGGCGGCCCAGGCCGCTGTTGTACTTCACCGCGTCAAACTGACGGAAGCGATGATTGTTACGGAGAAACTCGACCGGGAAATCACCGTGGCCCGTGACGTGCAAATGGGCACCCTGCCGAAAGTAATGCCGCGGATCACAGGGTATGACGTGTCCGGGACGTTCTCGCCGACGGACCAGACCGGCGGCGATCTGTTTGATTTCGTGCAGCTCGATGACAACAAACTGTTCCTGCTGATGGGCGATGCAACCGGGCACGGAATAGGCCCTGCCCTGAGCGCGACACAAGTCAGGGCTATGCTGCGAGTTGCGTTGCGCCTGGGAGCGACCCTCGATGAAGCATTCGTGCATGTCAACGATCAGCTGGTTGAAGACTTACCGGCGGATCGCTTCGTTACCGCTTTCTTCGGGCTCCTGGACGCGTCGGAACATGTCGTTCGATTCCACTCGGGTGGGCAGGGACCGATCATGCACTACCATGCGGCTGCCCGGACCTATGACTGGCATGAGGCTTCGACCTTTCCGCTTGGGTATATGAATCAGACGCGGCTGGGTGATGCGATGTCGATTCGCATCGAGCCGGGCGATATTCTTGGTCTGATTTCTGATGGGATCTATGAATACGAAAACGCTGCAGGCGTCCGATTTGGCCAGGATGGTATTGCAGGTGTCATCGCCGAACATTGCAGCGCAACCGCTGACGAGTTGGTGCGCCACATCATGCGGTCTGCCCGGCAACACGGCGGCTCGGTTCCACAGGCTGACGACATCACCATCGTTCTGGTACGCCGTATGCCCGACAACGCATCGCCGCACAAATGATTAGTAATGGTGCCGCATGTTTTGCGGCCGTAGTCGAACAACGCGTTTCGTGCGGTTTAGTCGCAGGTTTCCCCGCATGGGCGTATCGGCGGCTTTCCATTGCCAGTACAGTCAAAATGGCTTGAATTGGCGAGGCGCGAACCATGCATAAGAAGTTCGTCCGAAGCTACGAATCGCTGGATGCCATATACGAGTTTACTGAAAGAGTTCTGAGTTCCGGAAATGTGGATCAGGCAGTCAGGTTCCCTGTGCACTTTGCGATGGAAGAGTTGTTTACCAACATGGTGAAGTACAACCCCGGCAATCTGAATGACATCTTGCTGGATATCAGCGCGACCAACGACGGTGTGACC
>DATICC010000247.1:0-2094 GCA_035457045.1 Woeseiaceae bacterium
AGCCGTCGCCATCTATCAGCTGAGCCAGCACCGCCGCATCCGACAACAGGCCGCCGAGCCCCAACGGGTCTCCGGTAGCCAGGTCGTTTCGCCGGATCATGGCTGACAGTCTGGCTGCCCGCGTCGCCATGGAATTTGCCGCCTCCGTCGCGCCCGCAGCCAAAGCGCTGGCGCGAAGTTGCAGGCATCGGATGTAGCCATCGAGCGGATCATGATGGCCCATCGACGCAACCAGCGGCCGGCTGAGGTCGATGCTCATTTTCCACACCATGCGCAGGCCGCCGCCCGGTGCGCTAACCGTGAAGCGATCGCAGGCCGTTTGCATCAGTTCGCGGCCCCAGTTACCGAGGCTTACGTCCGCCATCCTTCGTGAAGCCACGTCCAGCGCATGCGCCCACTTGGTCAGGTAATGAAAATATTGCCCGTCGCGATCCCATTCCAGCCGCTCGTCCATGGGCTCGCCGAGCCGGCGTTCGGGTAGTGTTTTGCCTATGCGAAGCCCGCCGGCCGTCGGGTGCTTTCTCCCCCGCTCTTCGTTAAGGCCGCTGATCCAGCCCTTGCGGTGGTCGTCCGCGCGATGGCGGCCGAGTACCTGGTGTACCTGCTCGATGAGTCTGCTTGCATGAGTCAGGTACTGCGACTGACCGGTGCTTTCGGCCAGTCCGAGCAGGTTGCACACGCCGAAAGCATCGGTCCACAGGTAGCGGACCGGCTCCCCATCGCCCGTAATGCCCGTTCGCAGCAGGAAATCATCCATGAGGGTCCGCGCCAGTGCGACCCGCGATGATCCTGTTGTCCGGGTTGCGGCCATGTGAAGCACGCTAGACGAGCCGACTGACATGTTCAAGCAGATCGCGCTGCGCGGCCGGGTTTGTCTCTGCGGCGCCAATTCGATTCGTGGAATAATGCCGCATGCACCGATCTGCCTTTCCGCTCTACCGTAGTCCCTGCGGCTGGAACGCGTTGCTGCCAAAGCGCAGCAACGTCAACGTACTCACGAAGGACACGCACTGCGACGTCGCCGTCGTCGGCGCCGGTTACACGGGTCTTGCGGCGGCAAGGCAATGGGCACTGCGCGCACCGGACGATCGCGTGCTGGTGCTGGATGCGAGCGAGATCGGCGAGGGAAATCCCGGCAGGAACTCGGGCTTCCTGCTCGAGATCGCGCTGGCGAATGACGCCAATGCTTCGCAAATCGAGCGCATGAAGGACTGCAATCGCCTGATTGGCGAAACAATGCAGGAGATCCGCGACACTGTGCAACGGGGCGCTATCGATTGCGACCTGCGAAGGACCGGAACCTACCGCGCCGCCGCCGGTGCCACCGGGGAGCTGGCGATCGATCAGTACCGAGCCTTTCTCGAGGCTGCCGGACTGCCGTTCGAGATACTGGACCGCGAACAGCTGGAGCAAAAACTCGGTACACGTTTCTACCACCGCGGCCTGTATTCTCCGCATTGCTACCTTGCGCAACCCGCGGCGCTGATTCGCAGCCTTGCGCGAATGCTTCCGTCATCGGTCAGCCTTTTCGAGCACACGCCCGTGACAGCTCTGAATGCAAAAGACGGCCGCTGGACATTGACGACGCCGGAAGCCGAGGTCGTCGCCGACAAGGTCATTCTCGCCAACAACGCCTTTTGCAAGGGACTCGGCACCGGCCGCTCGCGCATCGTCGCGATGTACACCTACGCGGCAATGACCCCTCGCCTGCCTGACCCGGTGCTGGCAACGCTCGGCAGCGACGCGGGCTGGGGCGTGCTGCCAGCGCACCGACTTGGCAGCACGTTGCGCCGTACCGCTGACGGCCGGTTGCTGATCCGGTCCTTTTACGGTTACGAGCACGAGGACGATACAAAGCGAGTGGCCGGGAAACTTGCCGACAATCTGCTGCGGCGATTCCCGCAGCTCGTCAAGGTGGAATTCGAATATCTGTGGTCCGGTGCCACAGGATTCACACTGAACGGCGCACCGATCTGGGAGGAAGCGCGGCCGGGATTGTTCGTCTCGGCCGGATGCAATGGCGGCGGTGTGGTCAAGGGGACTTTGTTCGGCAAGCTGCTGGTCGACCTGGCGTTCGGGCTGCCGACTCCGGAC
>DATICC010000248.1:0-4235 GCA_035457045.1 Woeseiaceae bacterium
GGACGGAGATCGCTCTTCCCGCAGCTCCAGCAGGCGCCGAACTGGCCTTCGTTCTCCGTGCCGCAGTGGCGGCACTTCCATGATGCCGACGGACTTTCGTCGCTGAGCGATCTATCGATGAGCTGCAGCGCCCGGTCGTAGTCGAGATCGTTTTTCACCCACAGTTCCGGCCAGGCATGCTGGAACGGCATTTCCCCGACGATCGAGCCCAGGTACTCGTTCCGGATCACTGCCGGTATGCCTTCGCTCTCCAGCAGGTTTCTGTAATGACTGATGGTGACCAGCGATTCGGCTGTCGTTACTTTCTTCATGACCGCAAGGAGCGCAGGAACTTCGCCGGGTCATCGCCGCGCTCCAGCACTTCGACGAGTGCCGATCCGACTATTGCGCCCGATGCGTGCTTGCCGACGTTGGCAACGTCCTTTGCGGTGCGTATGCCGAAGCCGGCGCAGACCGGGAGCGTCGACAGTCCGGCAACGCGGTCGAGGTAGTCCGTGAGATCCTCGGGCAGCGCGCCGTCTCCGCCGGTAATACCGGTGATAGTCACGGCGTACACGAAACCCCTCGATGCGTCGGCGAGTTTTTTCATCCGCGGCGCCGGTGTCGCCGGTGTGAGCAACTGGATGAGGCCGATGCCGTGGCGCTCCAGCGCAAGCCGCAGATCCCCGCTCTCCTCGAACGGCAGGTCGGGAACGATAAAGCCACACACCCCCGTGGCCTTCGCTTTTTCCGCGAGCTTTGCATAACCGTAGGCCAGCAAGGGATTGAGGTAGGACATCATGACCAGCGGCACGATGATGCCTTTCCCCGCACGCTCCAGTTCCGAGAATATCCATCTGAGCGTCACGCCATTCTCGATCGCTTTGAAACTGGATCGCTGTATGGTCATACCGTCCGCCATCGGATCCGAGAATGGCACGCCGATCTCGACGACATCGCTCGCGGATGCAACTGCCTTCAACGTCGCGATGAACTGCTCGCGCTGCGGATAGCCGGCGGTCAGGAATGCCACCAGCCCGGTGCGTCCGGCCTCGTTCGCCGCTGCCAGTGCGGCAGCTATCTTCTCATGGGGCTGCATGGCGCCTGGTCCTGGGTGGATACCGTTTGAGCGTCGGCATGTCCTTGTCGCCGCGGCCCGAGTTGCCGATGAGCAGGCACTTTCCTGGATTCTCCTTCGACCAGCGCTTCGCTGCCGCATACGCATGCGCCGTTTCGAGCGCGGTCAGTATGCCTTCGGCGGCGCACAATTCCTCCAGTGCCTCCAGCGCTTCGTCATCGCTGGCCGAAACGTAGCTGACCCTGCCGATCGCCTGCAGCATGGCGTGTTCCGGCCCGACACCCGAGTAGTCGAGTCCTGCCGAGATCGAGTGCGTCTCCTGTACGTTGCCGTCGCTGTCCTGCAGTACGATCGAGTATGAGCCCTGCAGCACGCCCGGTGTGCCGGTCGCCAGCGTGGCCGCATTCTGCCCGAGGCCCGACCCGGTGCCGCCGGCCTCCACGCCGATGAGCTCGACGTCTTCGCCAAGCAGCGGATAGAAAAGTCCGATGGCATTCGATCCGCCGCCGACACAGGCGAACGCGGCGTCTGGCAATTCGCCAGCGAACTCCAGCATCTGCTCCCGCGCCTCGGTGCCGATCACCGACTGCAATTCGCGCACGAGGTACGGATAGGGATGCGCTCCCACCGCCGAGCCCAGCAGGTAGTAAATGCCCGACGGGTCTGATACCCATTCGCGCAACGCCTCGTCGATCGCGGCGCGCAAGGTCCGGTCACCGCTTTGCACGGGAAACACTTCGGCCCCCAGCCGGTGCATGCGATCGACATTCGGCGCCTGCCGTTCGATGTCCACCGCGCCCATGTACACGCGGCACGGCAGGCCGACTCTCGCGCAGGCCGCAGCGGCCGCCACCCCGTGCTGTCCGGCACCGGTCTCGGCGATGACGCGCTTTGCCCCCAGTCTCTTTGCCAGCAGCGCCTGCCCTATCGCATTGTTGATCTTGTGTGCACCGGTGTGCGCGAGGTCCTCGCGCTTCAGCCAGACCTCGGTGCCCCATTGTTCGCTGAGGCGCGGCGCAAACGTGAGCGCCGTCGGCCTGCCCACCCATTCGCGCAACTCGCGGCGGAACGCATGCTGGAATTCCTCGCTGCGAAGGTGCTCCTGAATCCCCGCCTCGAGACGCTCGAACGCCGGCACCAGCGTCTCCGGCACATAACGGCCGCCGAAAGGCCCGAAGCGGCCACGCTCATCCGGCAGTTCGCCGCGGATCGATGCCCGCAGCAAACGCTTTTTCTCGGCGGCATCCAGAACCGATTTCATGATTCGCTCATTCCTGATTGTGCGGTGCGCACCGCGTCGATGAATTCACGTATTTTGCGCGGATCCTTCCTGCCGGGTACAGATTCGACCGCACTGGAAACGTCGACGCCGTAGGGATGCACCCTGGCAAGCGCCGTTGCGGCGTTGCCGGCGCTCAGCCCACCGGCAAGGATCATGCGACCGCGCAGCGCAAGCTGCGCGGCGCGATTCCAGTCGGTTGTTTCGCCGCGTCCGCTCATCCGCCCTTCGTACACGAATTCCGCCGGCAGCGTAACGACGTCATCGCCCTCGCGGATCACCGGCCAGCGCCGTATGTGCGGCGGCACGTTGAGGTTGTCGAAATCGCGTGCATCCGTCTGCAGAACGTCCGGCTGGAACACGTCGAGCACTTCCTGCCAGGCATCAACGTCCGGGTGCAACATGACTGCAACCCGCAGTACGCCCGGTGCAACGTCCTTCGATATCGCCCTCGCATACTGCGGCGTAACGCGCCGCGGCGATTCGGCAAACACGAAACCGACCGCGTCCGCGCCGCAATGTGCCGCGGCATTCACGCTTTCCTCGTCCGTCATGCCGCAGATTTTTATCAGCACGCTCATGCGATCGCGCCGGCACGCCCGGCCTGCAGCATCGCGGCAATGAGAGCCGCCGGGTCGGCGCTTTTCATCAGCGCCGTACCGACCAGCGCCATGCCGTAGCCGAGCTGCCGCGCATCGGCCGCGTCGGCCGCCGAATTCAGACCGCTCTCCGCGACACACACGGCGCCGGCGGGCAGGCGCGGCGCCAGTTTACGCAGCCGCTCCGGACTGACCGCAAGGGTACGCAGGTTGCGCGCATTGACGCCGATGAGCAGTTTCATGCACTCCGCCTGTGATCGGTGCCTGTCATCGTCGAGCAGCGTGGTGCAGCGCTCCAGGTCGCCGACGTCGAAGCATTCGAGCAGCACGAACATCGAGTGTTCGTACGCGCAATCGAGCATCGCCTGGAGCTGCGCATCCGGGAGCATCGCCGCGATCAGCAGCACGCCGCTCGCACCGGTGGCGCGCGCCTCGAGGATCTGCCGGGGATCGACCAGGAAATCCTTGCGCATCACAGGGACGCCGGAAGACGCAATCGCCCCGACGACATCGCGCAGGTGCTGCAGGTCTCCGCCAAAGGCCGAGGGTTCGGTCAGCACGGAAATCGCTGCAGCCCCGCCGCGCACGTAGTTTCGGGCACGCAAGCCGCGATCGTCTCCGGCTGCGCCGAGCTGTCCTTCCGAGGGCGAGTTGTTCTTGATCTCGGCAATCAGGTCGAAATCACCGAGACGCAATGCATGCAACGGCATGTCAAGACTCGCCGCAGCAACAGCAGGTGGCATTGCAGCGGCACGCGCTTTGCTGGCAGCTTCCATTTTCTTCAGGAAATCGCTCATCGGCCGGAAAAATGTCCTGCGAGCTTTTGGAGGAATGCGCTTGCCGCGCCACCGTCGATCGCCGCCGCTGCCATCTCGACACCCTGACGGGCATCGCGCGCCATCCCGGTCACTTCGAGTACCAGCGACGTACCCATGAGCAGCGCATTCCGATGCGCGCCGCGGTCCTCTCCCGCAAATACGCGCCGCAGCTCCGCGGCATTGCGGCTTGCATCGCCGCCCGCAAGGTCCTGCGGCGCACAGCGGTTCACGCCGTATTGCTCCGGCACGCGGCGTGTTTCCGTCACGCGCCCGGGCCGCACGTCGAACAGCACGAACTCACCGACCGGCGTTGCCTCGTCCCAGCCCGGTTTGCCGTGCACCACGAAAGCACGCTCGATCGGCATGCCGGCCAGCGTGTCGGCCATGAGCTTTGCGGCCGGCAGGCTGAATGCACCGATGAGCTGGTACGGCGGTGCCGCCGGGTTGGTGAGCGGTCCGAGCAGGTTGAACACCGTACGCAC
>DATICC010000249.1:0-3171 GCA_035457045.1 Woeseiaceae bacterium
GACGACCGGGTGAGGCGACGCCGCGGCAAGTCGCCGCAACAGGTCGGCCTGTTCGTGAAGAATCCGCTGAACCAGCTCGAGGCGACGACCCTGGTGGCGCTTTTCTGCGCCAGCCTGCTGCTACGCATCGACAGTGCCAACAGGGTGCATGCCTGCTGGCCGCGCCCGGACGTAGAGTACGGCCATCGCGTGTGCCGTGCGTTCGAAACCTACCTGCAGTTGCACCGGCACGCGCGACTGAACTTCGAATGGGCGTGGCGGCTGTTGAAAAGCATCAGTAACAACGACGAGCTCTATCTTGCGACCTGCCGGGATTGCCGGACGATTTACGTGCAGGATGCTTACGCCCTGGACCACCATCGGTGCCCGGGCTGTGAAATCGGCCGCCAGGACGGGGTTTCGGCTTCCATGAGCGGGATGTCCCCGCCACCGATTCGTGGCGCCTGAGCACGGTTCAAATCCGGTAGACTTTGCGTTTGCCGCGTTGCGCGGGGATTACATACTCGTCACGGGGAACGACGCCGATCGCCAGCGCCTGTCGACCACCGAGTCCATGCACTGCAGGAACGATTCTGAATTGAACGGCCACAACACATTTGCCGGTGCTTTCGTCGACCGCTCCGGCCACCGGCGCACGGATTCGGACTGGCTTGCGTCAGCGCAGCTGCTGCCGGAAAGCCGCTTTGTGCCGGTCTGGGGCGACAAATGCCTCGCGTCGTCCGGATCGCCTCGTGCCGTGTTGCTGGAGAGGCAGGACGCATCGCCCTATCTTGAGAACGGCGAGCTGATCTTTCTCGGCGTATTTCGCGGCCACCCGGCGTTCGCTTTTCGCATTGACGCGGGCGTCGACAACCCGCTCAAGGATTTCGGCGAGTTTCACGACCTGCGTTACCTCGGCAGTGTATTGCCTCCGGACGAAGCGAACCTCGCCGCGCAGGCTCGTGCACTGGCCATCTGGCACAGCATGCAAAGATTCTGCGGCTTGTGTGGCGCACCGTCCAGAGCCGAATCCGGAGGCAACACCCGCAAGTGCACGAGCAATACCTGCCAGCACATTATTTTCCCGCGCGTCGACCCCGCCATCATCGTGCTGGTATCCAATGGGCCACAGTGCCTGCTGGGACGCCAACCGGCCTGGCCGGAGGGTCGTTATTCCACTATCGCCGGGTTCGTGGAACCGGGCGAAAGTCTCGAGGATGCGGTACGCCGCGAGGTGTTCGAGGAGACCAATGTCGACGTGCACGACGTGCGCTATCACAGTTCACAGCCCTGGCCTTTTCCATCGTCGTTGATGCTCGGCTTTACGGCTTCGTCAGCCTCGGTCGAGATTGCGCTGAATGACGGTGAACTCGAAGATGCCGGCTGGTTCACAAGAAAGGAATTGCAATCCGGATTCCCCAAACTTCCATACCGCCTGTCCATCGCAAGACGACTCATCGATGACTGGCTGGGTCTGGAGGATTCCTGAGGTTGGCTGCGTGTGTCTGATCGTTTTCGCCTGGAATGCTCATCCTGAATACCGCCTTGTTCTTGCTGCCAACCGCGATGAATACCATGCACGGCCGGCCCGCAATGCGCATTGGTGGCCGGACATTGACCACGTCCTGGCCGGCAGGGACTTGCAGGCCGGAGGAACCTGGCTGGGAGTGAGCCGGACAGGCCGGTTCGCCACGGTGACCAATTACCGAGAAATGCAGCGATCGACCGGGCGGCTGCGCTCCCGGGGCGAACTCGTCAGCCGGTACATCGGCGACGATGCCAGGCCGGACGATTTCGTCGCCTCCATCAATGGCGCCCAATATGCCGGCTTCAGCCTGCTGGCCGCGGATCGTGACCGGTTTGTTTACTCGTCGAACCGCAGCGGGCAAACGTCGATCCTGGACCGTGGCGTGTACGGCTTGAGCAATGCGGATCTCGATGCAGCATGGCCCAAAGTCATTCGCAGCCGGGATGCACTTGCGCGACTCATCGACAGTAATTCCGTCGATGAGTCGTCATTGTTGCGCTTGCTTGCTGATCGAACGCCAGCCGCCGTGGACGAGATCGACAGTTCGGAATTGCCATTCCCGCTGGCCCGCGCCTTGTCCGCACCCTTCATTGTTGCAGGCGAATACGGCACACGTTGTTCGACCACGCTGCTCTGGTCAATTGACGACGAAGTGGAATTCTGTGAGCGAACTTTCGATTCCTCCGGCGATCCGACCGGCACGAAGCGTTTCCGCTTTCGTATCGATGGTCCGCAAAACGCTGATCCGCGGCCGGGTTGAGCGCTCAGCCGGAGATTGCGGCGAAAACCGACAACAGCCACTTGCGGATCGCCACGATTTCCTCCGCGCATACCGCGTGCGCCATCGGGTATTCGTGCCACTCGACGTCGAAGCCGGCATTCTGCAGCGCGGCTCTTGACTGCTGCCCCATCGTGATCGGCAGCATCGGGTCGAAAGTCCCGTGGGCCATGAACACGGGCAGCTCTCGCGACTGGGAATGGGGATTGTTGAGCACCTCGGCAGCAAATGCGTTGCCCAGCGGTAACCACGACGACAGCGCCATCAGTCCTGCGAGTCTCTGCGGATGGCGCAGCGCGGTATGCATGGCGATGGCGCCGCCCTGAGAAAACCCGGCGACCACGACGCGATCGTTCGCGATGCCGCGCTGGCGCTCGCGTTCGATGAGACTGGTCAGGATTGCGGCGCTCTCGCGGATGCCTTTCTCGTCCTGCGGGCCCGAGCGATCGAGACTGATGATGTCGTACCAGGCGCGCATGCGCATGCCGCCATTCAGCGTCACCGGCCGGATCGGCGCATGCGGAAACACGAAACGCAGGGCGACTTGCTGCGGAAGCGCAAGCTCGGCAACGATCGGCTCGAAATCGTGGCCGTCGGCCCCGAGGCCGTGCAGCCACAGGACCGTGCCGGTGGCTGTATTGACCGGCTCGATTTCGACGGTCTGTGGTTCGTGCATGGGCGGCCTCTTGCTCGGCGATTGCGCATACTAGCAACTAAAAAGCCCGGACAGGCAATAAACGCTTGACAGTGTATGCGCATTTCGATAGATATATGCGCATATTTATGCGAGACCATCCATGCCGAATTCCTCGGAAGTGCAGTCGGTCCGTCGGGACGCCATCCGCCAGCTGCTGCAGAAAAGACCGGCTGCCACTCAGAAGTCGCT
>DATICC010000250.1:0-2121 GCA_035457045.1 Woeseiaceae bacterium
ATCGACCTCGCCCGACTGCAACGCGGTGAAGCGTTCCTTGGCGGTAAGCGGAGCAAATTTCACCTTCGTTGCATCGCCAAACACAGCCGCGGCAACGGCGCGGCAGAAATCGACGTCCAGGCCCGACCATTCGCCCTTATCGTTCGGCGCGCCGAAGCCCGGGAGGCCGTTGTTGACGCCACACTGTAGGATGCCCCGCTGCTTTACGGTATCGAACGTGGCGCCGGCATAGGCCGGACCGGCAACGACCACGGCTAGAACGGCTCCGGTGACCGCAATTTTCCAGTTCATCATTTTCGAACCTTCCCTGTTGTTCGCCCGCTTCTTGCTACCGGCAGGCACCCGTCGTTCCGAGGAGGCGAATCACCTACCCTACCTCCGGGTAGGACGATATCGTAACCTCGGCGGGTTCCGGCATCCGGCCGGACACCAAACCTCAATTTATGCCATTCTGTTGTAATCACCAACCGGCAAAATTCGCCGACCCCGCCTGGAGGCCGGCAAGCGCCGGATCGCCGAGGAATCCTAAGATGAGCTTTAATTCATCGAGCTCCGCCGACACGCTCATCGTGCATGCCGGCAGCTCGCCCACCGAGCAGAAAGGCGCGGTAAATCCTCCCATCTACCGTGCATCGACCGTCTTGTTTGCGACCCTTGCGGCCCTCGAGGAATCGGTCCACCTGCGTAATGAGCCCGGGCATTTTCACTATGGCCGGTTCGGCACACCGACATCCCATGCGCTGGAGGAGGCGTTGGCGTCCCTGGAAGGCGGCGATCATGGCCTTGCCCTGCCTTCCGGCGTCGCGGCCATCGCCACGACCCTGCTCGCACACTGCGGATCAGGGGACCATTTGCTGATGGTGGATAGCGTCTATGGACCCATTCGTGGCATGTGCAACACGTTGCTGCGAAGGCTCGGGATTGAGACCGAGTTCTACAACCCCCGGATCGGCGCTGGGATTGCTCGGCTGATCCGACCGAGTACGAAACTGGTTTATCTCGAATCGCCTGGTTCGCTGACACTCGAGATTCAGGATCTGCCGGCGATTGCTGCGGCAGCTCATGCCGGCGGCGCGCTGGTGGCCTTCGACAATACCTGGGGCACACCGCTCTTTCATAATCCTCTGGCTCTGGGCGCGGATATCGTGATTCAGGCCGCCACCAAATACATCGTCGGACATTCCGATGCGATGCTGGGCACACTGGTGATGCGCAAAGACAACTATATGCCGTTACGCCTGACGGCGACCGCACTCGGCTATTGCGTATCCGCAGATGATTGTTACCTCGGACTGCGTGGTCTGCGCACGCTTGCCGTACGCCTTCAGCGGCATCAGGAGACGGGCCTGGTGTTGGCGCGATGGTTGCAAAGCCGACCGGAAGTCAGCCGGGTGATCCATCCCGCTCTGCCCGACCATCCCGATCATCCGCTTTGGCTCCGTGATTTCAGGGGTGCCTGCGGCCTGTTCGCCGTGGAGCTGAAGCCTTGCCGTCGTGCCGCCCTGGAAGCGATGCTGAACGGGCTTAGGTTGTTCGGAATGGGTTTCTCCTGGGGGGGATTCGAGAGTCTGATTCTTCCTTGCGACCCCACAAACATACGTACCGCGGTGCCCTGGCCGGCTGGGGCGGGCCCGCTTCTGCGCATCCATGCGGGGCTCGAAGATCCGGCCGATTTGATCTCCGACCTCGAAGCGGGCTTCAAGCGGCTTGCGGCAGCCGATGGGGACATGTCGTGACCGGCGGCGCCATGGAAGAGGAGTTGGATCTCGAGGGTTTCGTTGCGGCGCTGCGTTTCGACGCCGACGGCCTGGTTCCGGTAATCGCCCAGAATTGGGAGACTGGCGAGGTCCTTATGCTGGCTTACATGAATCGGCAAGCGCTGGAGGAAACGGTGGCCACCGGCAGGGTCTGCTATTGGTCCAGGTCGCGCGGCAGGCTCTGGCGCAAGGGAGAATCCTCCGGCCATACCCAGCGTCTCGTCGGCTTGGCCGTGGATTGCGATGGAGACACGCTGCTCTTGAAGGTCGAGCAGGTCGGACCTGCCTGCCACACCGGAGCCCGCTCCTGCTTCTTTCGAGATTTGCGTATCGCCCTTGATTACGACAAGTCGCGGAACTCTTA
>DATICC010000251.1:0-6215 GCA_035457045.1 Woeseiaceae bacterium
CGCCCTTGAGATGCGCGGAGGCTTTCTCTTTCGATGCGAAGAAACCGGTGGATTCCAGCACCAGGTCTACCCCGAGTTCGCCCCATGGCAACTTCGAAGGATCCCGTTGCGCCAGCACGCGTATGCGGTCGCCATTGACGATCATGTAGTCCCCGTCGACAACGACCGTACCGGGGAACGGCCCGTGGGCGGTATCGCGCCTCGTGAGGTGCGCATTCGTCTTGCTGTCCCCGAGGTCATTCACGGCCACGATCTGGATCTGCTTGCGCTTGTCTCCCTCGTACAAGGCACGCAATACGTTTCGGCCTATCCGGCCGTAGCCATTGATTCCAATCCTGATCGTCATTAGCTGTCTCCCGATATGTCTTCTGCCAAAGCTTTCTTGCCGGCCGTTGCTCAGCCGGCCGCCAGCACTTCCCGCGCAACGCGCACTACGTTGTCAACCGAAAAACCGAAGTGTTCGAAAAGTTGCTCCGCAGGCGCCGACTCGCCGTACCGGTCGATCCCGATCACCCTCCCCTGCGGGCCGGCATGTCGCCACCAGCAATTGCTGACGCCGGCCTCGATGATGACACGGCCGCTGACATCGCCCGGCAGGACGCGCTCGCGGTAGTCATCCGGCTGCGCTTCGAAGAGATCCGTGCAGGGCATGGAGACCACTCGTACGGCAATGCCCTCGCCAGCCAGCCGCGCCGCAGCTTCGACGGCCAGCGCGACCTCGGATCCGGTGGCGATGAGCAGCAATTCCGGTTTACCCGCGCAATCCCCGAGTACGTAGGCCCCGCGCCTGATATCCGCGATCTGTTGTGCGCTTCGTGACTGGTGCGGCACGTTCTGCCGTGTCAGCACCAGGCTGGTCGGTCCGTCACGACGCTCGATGGCATCGCGCCAGGCGACCGCAGTCTCGACACCATCGCAAGGGCGCCAGACACGCATGTTCGGCATGACGCGCAGACTGGCTAGGTGCTCGATCGGCTGGTGCGTAGGGCCGTCCTCGCCCAGGCCGATGGAATCGTGCGTATACACGAAAATATTCTGCAATCGCATCAACGCCGCCATGCGCAGTGCATTGCGCGCATAGTCGGAGAACGTGAGGAACGTACCCGAGTAGGGAATGATTCCTCCATGCAACCCGAGGCCGTTGCAGATTGCCGACATGCCGAATTCCCGAACACCGAAATACACATAGTTGCCCGAGGCATCGTCACCCGAGATGACTTTCGAACCACTATGCAGGGTCAGATTGGAGCCGGTCAGATCGGCGGAACCGCCGGCCAGCTCGGGCAAGGCGGGCGCAAATGCGTTCAGCGACACCAGCGACGCCTTGCGCGTTGCCATTACGGCTCCCGCTGCATCGATGTTGCGTATGGCCGAATCCGCAAACGAATTCCAGTTTTCCGGCAGCTTGCCGTCCATGCGCCGTTGCAGTTCCCGCGCCAGTTCCGGGTGCGCTTTGCAGTAACCGGCAAGCAACCGTTTCCACTCTTCCTCGACGGCGGCGCCTTTTTCCACGGCGTTCCAGGCCGCAGCGATTTCCCGGGGAATCTCGAACGGAGGCAGGTTCCAGCCCAGCTTCTTGCGACTGGCCGCGACTTCGTCCTTGCCAAGCGGAGAGCCGTGGGTGCTCGCGGTGCCTTGCTTGCCCGGGGCGCCGAATCCGATGATGGTCTTGCAGCAAATCAGCGTCGGCCTTTGGTGTTCGCGCAACGCCTTGTCGATGGCTGCCGCAATCGACTCGCTGTCGTGACCATCGACTTCGTGAATCACGTGCCAGCCGTAAGCGGCGAAACGGGCCGGCGTATCATCCGTGAACCAGCCGTCCACGTTGCCATCGATGGAAATGTTGTTGTCGTCGTAGAAACAGATGAGCTTGCCGAGCTTCAGCGTTCCGGCAAGTGAACAGGCTTCGTGTGAGATGCCTTCCATGAGGCAACCATCGCCCAGAAACACCCAGGTCCGATGGTCGATGACATCGAACCCGGGCCGGTTGAAAGTCGCAGCGAGCATTTTCTCGGCCAGCGCCATGCCGACGGCATTGCTCAGGCCCTGCCCGAGGGGCCCGGTCGTCGTTTCGATGGACAGCGCGGGTTCGCGTTCCGGGTGTCCCGCCGTACGGTAACCGAGCTGGCGGAAATTCCGGATCTCGTCGATCGACAACGGATAACCGGTAAGGTGCAGCACGCTGTACAGCAGCATCGAGCCATGCCCATTCGACAGCACGAAGCGATCACGGTCGAACCACTGCGGGTGCCCCGGGTTGTGTTTCAGGTAGTCGTTCCACAAGACTTCGGCAATGTCTGCCATGCCCATGGGCATGCCGGGATGGCCGGAATTCGCGGCCTGTACGGCATCCATGCTGAGGGCGCGTATGGCGTTGGCGAGCTCACGCCGGGCTGGCTGGCCGGCGACGACGGAACGGCGGGTAGTTGATGGCATGTGTCTTTTTCGGGGCCCCGGCGCACGAAGCGGCGCGAACCGGCACGCGAGTTCTCTGCATTTATGTTAAGGATTTTCGCGGGAAACAGGGTCCCCCGCGCCCGCGCATTCTCTCTTTTTACTCCCGGTGTCGCAAGCAAGGCCCGGCCCCGGCCGGCGAATTACAAGTCCGGGAACCCACAGGCCGCGGAAACCATTCGTTACAGCCTGCCGTTGGTGCCGGGCGAGAGGGATGGGCTACAATCGCAGCCTGACAGCAATCGGGCATAGATTTCATGAGCCATTCCTATCTCTTCACTTCGGAATCCGTGTCCGAAGGCCACCCCGACAAGATTGCGGACCAGATATCAGACGCGGTGCTCGACGCCATTATCGGGCAGGACGCCAGGGCCCGGGTTGCCTGCGAGACGCTGGTCAAGACCGGCATGGTCCTGGTGGCCGGTGAAGTGACGACCAGCGCCTGGGTGGACATCGAAGAAATCGCTCGCCGCACCGTGCTCGAAATCGGCTACAACGACTCCAACATGGGTTTCGATGGAGCCTCCTGCGCTGTGCTCAACGCGCTCGGCAAACAATCGCCTGACATTGCCCAGGGCGTGGACCGGGATATCCCGGAGAACCAGGGCGCCGGAGACCAGGGCCTGATGTTCGGTTACGCGACCCGTGAAACGGATGTGCTGATGCCGGCTCCGATAACCTACGCTCACCGGCTGGTGCGCCGCCAGGCCGAGGTGAGGAAAAACGGCACTCTGCCATGGCTGCGACCCGACGCAAAAAGCCAGGTGACGTTCGTTTATGATGACCACAAGCCGGTCGGCATCGATGCGGTCGTGCTTTCGTCGCAGCACCAGGCGAGTGTGACCCTTGCGGATCTTCGGGAAGGCATCATGGAGGAAATCATCAAACCGGTGCTGCCTGCAAAGTGGATCAATAAGAAGACCCGCTATCACATCAATCCTACCGGCCGGTTCGAAATCGGTGGCCCCATGGGAGATTGCGGCCTCACCGGGCGCAAGATAATCGTCGACACCTACGGCGGTTCGGCGCGGCATGGCGGCGGCGCATTTTCCGGCAAGGATCCGTCGAAGGTAGACCGCTCGGCAGCCTATGCCTGCCGTTACGTTGCGAAAAACATAGTCGCCGCCGGACTCGCGGACCGCTGCGAGATACAGGTGTCATACGCGATCGGCGTGGCCGAACCGACATCCATCAGCGTGCAGACTTTCGGCAGCGGCCGGATCAGTGACGAGCGGCTCATTCAGCTGATTCGCGAGAACTTCGATTTGCGTCCTTACGGCATCATCAAGATGCTTGACCTGATCCGACCGATATATGGACCGACCGCCGCCTACGGACATTTTGGCCGGGACGACCTCGACCTCAGTTGGGAGCGAACCGACAAGGCCGAGGCCTTGCGCGGTGCTGCCGCGGCCTGAACAGAACAACCCTGGAGATACCAATGAGCAGAGAAGCTGTCGCCCTGCCGAAACACGATTATAAAGTTGCCGACATCAAACTCGCCGATTGGGGGCGCAAGGAAATCGCCATCGCCGAGACTGAGATGCCGGGCCTCATGGCATTGCGCAGGGAATTCAGCCAGCAAAAGCCTCTGAAGGGCGTGCGCCTGACCGGCTGTCTGCACATGACCATACAGACGGCTGTGCTGATCGAGACGCTCATCGAACTCGGCGCGGATATCCGCTGGTCGTCATGCAATATTTTCTCGACCCAGGACCATGCGGCGGCAGCGATTGCCGCCAGCGGCGTTCCTGTTTTCGCGTGGAAAGGGGAAACCGAAGAAGAGTACTGGTGGTGCGTCGAGCAAACGATCAAAGGCCCCGATGGGTGGCGCCCGAACATGATACTCGATGACGGCGGCGACCTGACGCTCCTGTTACACGAGAAATACCCGGACATCATGAAAAAGGTTCGCGGTGTCTCCGAGGAAACCACGACCGGCGTGAAACGACTTTACGACATGCAGCGTAGCGGGACCCTGCTGTGCCCTGCGTTCAACGTCAACGATTCGGTCACCAAGTCGAAATTCGACAATCTCTATGGTTGTCGCGAATCGCTGGTCGATGGCATCAAGCGGGCAACGGATGTGATGATCGCCGGCAAAGTTGCCGTGGTTTGCGGCTACGGCGACGTAGGCAAGGGATGCGCGCAGTCGCTGCGCGGACTCGGTGCGACCGTCTGGGTGACGGAAATCGACCCGATCTGCGCATTGCAGGCGGCGATGGAAGGATACCGCGTGGTCAGGCTGGACGAGGTCGCGGACAAGGTCGATATCGTCGTAACGGCGACCGGCAATTATCATGTGGTCACCGGACCGCAGATGGAGCGTATGCGCAATCAGGCGATCGTCTGCAATATCGGGCATTTCGACAACGAGATCGACGTTGCTTACCTGAAACGTTACAAATGGGAAAACATCAAGCCGCAGGTGGACCACGTAATTTTTCCGGACGGCAAGCGCCTGATACTACTGGCGGAAGGACGGCTCGTGAATCTCGGTTGTGCGACCGGCCATCCGAGTTTTGTGATGTCGAACTCCTTCTCCAACCAGGTGTTGGCGCAGATCGAACTCTGGCAGAACGGCGACAAATACGAGAAAAAGGTCTATGTACTGCCGAAGCATCTTGACGAAAAGGTAGCCCGGCTGCACCTCGATCGGATCGGCGCGAGGCTGACCGAATTGACGGACGAACAGGCTGGATACGTCGGCGTAAGCAAGAGCGGTCCGTTCAAGTCGGAGCACTACCGGTACTAGCTGCCTGCTGGGCGAGGTTCCGGCGCAGCGTTATCATTCGCCTGCCGTTAGCGTTTCCCGAATCTGATTTCGCGGCAAGGCCGCGCTGGTAGCGAGATCAAACGTCATACACAAGCCGACTGACCCAGTTCGGGTTTTGCACGTTACGGACCCGCACCTGTTTGCCGAGCCGGACGGCAGTCTGCGCGGCACGAATACGCGCCTGACTCTGCAGGCGGTTCTGGATCACATCCTCGCGGAAGCCTGGCCTGCCGACCTCGTCGCGCTCACTGGAGATCTGATCCAGGACGACAGTCGTGGCGCCTACGTTCGCATCCGCGACATGATGTCGGTGCTCGACCCGCCCGTGTACTGCGTCCCCGGGAACCACGACGTTCGCTCGTTGATGCGGGAGGAACTGCGCCCGCCGCGCTTCCATTATTGTGCATCCACGATACTCAATAACTGGCTTGTCGCCGGAATCGACAGCTGCATCGACGGACAGGCGGGCGGCCGAGTCGCCCGGGACGAGTTGACGCGCCTTGCAGGCATGCTCACGTCGACCAGGGCCGAACACGTGCTGATCTGCCTGCATCATCCACCGCTGCCGGTCGGCAGCCGTTGGCTTGATTCGGTAGGTCTCGACAACGGTACGGATTTTCTGGAATACCTGGCGGCCAGCCGCAAGGTTCGCGCTGCCATATTTGGCCACGTGCACCAGGAATTCGATGGTGAATATGCCGGCATCCGGATCATCGGCACCCCTTCGACCTGCCGGCAGTTTGCAATGTACAGTGACGACTTCTCGCTGGACGACAGTCCTCCCGCCTACAGACGGCTGGAACTTCGGTCCGATGGATCGATCGACAGCAAGCTGATCCGCGTCGGGAGTTGATAAATGAGGTCGGCACACACCATGTTGAGACATGCCAGGCGATTGACATTGCTTGCCACCATCGGCAGTTGCCTTCTGCTCGCGAATCTGTCCCCCGCTCATGCGCAGTCGTCCGGGCACGGGGTTCCGCTT
>DATICC010000252.1:0-4385 GCA_035457045.1 Woeseiaceae bacterium
AGGACCCGACGTCGCAGCTCGAGCGGCTTGGCCGGCAGATCGTCCAGCTTGCGTCGGGAAAATACGATGCGCTTGCCGGCGCCTACCTCGACCTCGAGCAGGATCTCGACGAGAAACTCGCCGCACAGCCGGTCAACTAGAATGGCGACTGTGAACAGGTTTCCCGACACGCCGGAATACACGGGACTCAATACGCCGGTCGGCGAAGAGTACGACATCGCATTGCTGGACCTCGAAGGCGCTATCCCCGGCGACATCGAAGGCACCTTCTTTCGCGCCGTGCCGGACCCGGCTTTCCCGCCCTTCATCGAAGACGGCGGTGCCATCCTGTCCGGGGACGGCATGATTTCCGCCATTCGCATCCAGCGTGGCGAGGCGAGCGCTGCGATGCGCTTTGTCGGCACTGCGCGGCACAAAGCGGAAGTCGCAGCCGGTCGCGCGTTGTTCGGCAAGTACCGCAATCCGTACACGGACAGGCCCGAGGCGAAGGGCATCGATCGCACCGTTGCCAATACCACGCCCATCTGGCATGCGGGACGGCTGCTGATGTCGAAGGAAGACGGCCGCCCCTACAGTGTCGATCCGAATACGCTGGAAACGCTCGGCAGTTACGATTTCAGTGGCAAGCTGCGCTCGGCGACCATGAGCGCACACGCACGCATCGACCCGCTGACACACGAGATGTTCTCCTTTGGTTACGAGGCAGGCGGGCTCGCTTCGACCAAGGTGTCGTACTTCATCGTCGACAAAGAAGGCGAACTGAGGCGCGAGCAATGGTTCGATGCGCCGTACTGCGCGCTGATGCACGACTTCGCGATCACGGAGAACTACGTGCTGTTTCCGGTGTACCCGACGACCTGTGACGCCGCGCGTGTCAGGGCCGGCGGCGATCACTGGGTGCACGAGCCGGGGCGGGAGAGCTGGGTCGGCGTCATGCCGCGTTACGGCGACGTGAAAGAACTCCGCTGGTTCCGCGGACCGAAAGGCGTGTTCTGCTTCCATATCCTGAATGCGTTCGAGGATGCATCCGGCCGCATCCACCTGGACCAGTGCATGGCCGATGTGAACGTGTTCCCGTTCATCCAGCGCGCATCCGGTCTCAATGTCTCGCCGCAGGAGGCGAATGGCCGGCTCGCGCGCTGGACCATTGACCCCGGCAAGCGCGCGGACACTGTCACCGAGACCGTGGTCGGTCCGCCGGGGGATGTGCCGATCATCCCGGCGAGCTTCCAGGGACGGGCGCAGCCGTATGCGTGGATGCTGACCATGAACCCGCAGATGCAGGGGCCGCCTCTGCCCGGCGGGCCGGTCGGCGTGATGTTCAATACGCTGCTGCGGCTGGATTTCACCGGCGGGCCGCCGCAGGCGCTTGCGCTCGCCGCAAACGAATGTTTCAACGAGCCGGCCTACGTGCCGGCGGCGGATCCCGCACACGGCGGCTGGCTGCTGATTGTGGTCAACCGACAGGCAAGCACCGGGGAGTTCGACAACGCTTTATGGATCCTCGCCGCCGATGACCTGTCAGCCGGGCCGATCGCGAAGGTCACGATACCGCGCCGCCTGCGCCCGCAGGTGCACGGCTGCTGGGTCAGTGCAGCCAACTTACGGGGGCAGTGACCCTGATTCGGAAATCAGGGTCACTGCCCCCTGATTCCTGCCGTGGAGAGTGCGTGTCGGTACTCCGATTCCGCCTATGGCCTGCGGGCGCGACCGGTCTCAATCGGCGTAGAACCAGCCGGTCAGGGAATAACGGTCCCCACCGGCGAACGGCGTCACGAAAGTGACGGAGTGGACGTGGCGGACGTCGAACAAGGACAAGCGGTTGAACGCGGGTGCCCAGGCATCGCGTGGCTCGCCACTGTCCTCGAAAAACTGGAGGAGCCCGCCCCAATCCGGATGCCACGCTCGCGTGAATCCGAAAACGTAGGCGATCCGTCGCGTCTGGTCGTCGAAGATGTCGCGGTGCCGGGTAAGGTACTGGCCGGAGCTGTAACGCGTGTACTGGGCGTCGGCACGCCTGACGTCCGCGCGCCCTGTCACCGTGCCAATGAACTTGAGCATTTGCGGCGAATTGAGGAAGGCGGCGACTTCGTGCAGGAAAGCGAGATCGGCATCGTCCACCCGCGCCCCATGTCGTATGAGGTAACGGCAATAAAGGAAGCCGACGCCGCGAGCCGCGTTCTGCATCAGTTCCCGGGCCAGCCGGGACTTCGTTAGGTCGTCGAACGCAGCCATTTCTGCCGCGCTGGTCGATCGGCAACCGCCGTCCTGGAAGTACGCGAACTCGTATGGAGTCTTGCTGCTGCAGATGGAGCGGACACGTTCCGCCACTTCGGCACGCAACACGTTATCTATGCGGATGCGTTGGTCGGCACGATACTGAGCCGCGAGTGCGTCCACATCCAGGGAGGGATTCAACATGTTTATTGCGGGCCTTGTCGCTGGCCGCGGCAACGCGGCGAAGGATGGGAAATTCTATCGCGACGATTGGGCCCAGGGAATGGAACCGAGCCGCCGGAACCGCGGAACCGGCGGTCTGGAGTTCGGCGACGGAGACCCTAACTCGATCCAGCGTAGTTGGTAGCGACAACCGGTAGTGTCCGAGTCAGGGTCTCCGTCCCCTAAGTGAGGTCGTTGATACTGATGACCCTGCCCTCGATCGCAGCACGCAGTGCCGCGCGGCGCAGGCGCTCGATCTCGAGGCGAGCGGGTGGGGCTTCCTCGTCGGGCAATGCGGCGATGCTGGCCTCGCAGATTTCCCTGAAGTCGTCGGCGAACTCCGGGTGAGTAAGAATCAGCGCGCGATTCTCGCGTAAGCCGGCGAGTGTTTTCTCGCCGACTTCGAGCGGATCCATGCCGGCATCGAACGCCGTGCCAAAATGCTTCAAGGCATCGGGATCGGCCGGTGCGAAACCGGAATCGGCGTAACTCGCCGGTCGCTTGAGCGCCGAGTCCCAGGCGTTTGTCTTTGTCAGTCCCGGGCACATCAGTGACACGCCGATACCGTACGGCGCAAGATTCATGCGCAGGCATTCGGTCAAGCCCCGCACGGCGAACTTGCTCGCGGTGTAGATGCCGGCTTGCGGCCCGGAAAGATAGGCAGCCATCGAGGCGACGTTGACAATGTGCCCGCCTTGTCCAAGTGCCTTGATCCGCGGAACGAAGGTCACGAGGCCGTTCACGACGCCGCCGAAATTCACGCCCATGATCCAGTCGTAATCAGCGTAGCTGGCCTCGTCCGTCGGGCCGAATACACTCACACCGGCATTGTTGACGAGGATGTGTACGGGACCAACCTCGTCGGCGATCTCGGCCCAGCGTGCCCGATCGGTGACATCGAGGGTCACGAACCTCGGTTGCGGGCGCGCCTGTTGCCGGAACCAATCTTCTGCCTTCGTGCGGTAGTCCTCGTTGCGATACGTCAGTACGAGATCCACGCCGGCGTTGCTGAGCGCACGGGCGATGCCGAAGCCGATGCCGGACACGCCACCGGTGATCAGTGCAGTCTTGCCTTTTGGTTCCATGTTATTCTCCCCGCGGCATTTCCTAATACTAGTCCGCGTTGCTTGCGACCGCGAAAGAAAAACTCAGCCATGTCCGAACTGGAAACGCGACTCAAGGAACTGGAACACCGGGTTGGCGAACTCGAAGACATCAACGCCATACGCCGGCTGCATTGGGCCTACGGCTACTACATCGATTTCAACCGGGCCGAGGACGTTGTGCAGCTGTTCGCGCGCAACGGCTCCGTGGTATTCCTCTCCGGCGAATACCTCGGTCACGAGGGTGTGCGGCGACTGTACGGCACCTGGTTCCACAATTATTTTACGAAAGGCGCGGCCGGCCCGGTTTACGGTTTCCTGCTCGACCACTTCCAGATGCAGGACATCATCACCGTGGCGCCCGACCGGCAAAGCGCCAAGGGGCGCTTTCGCGGCATGCTGTTTGGCGGCAGCCACGAGACCCGGGAGTACAAACCAGAAGGTCTGCCGCTGCAATTCATGGAAGCCGGGCTGTACGAGAACGATTACGTGCGCGAGGACGGCGTGTGGAAGATCAAGCGCCTCGATTACATGATGCAATGGCAGGCCGACTACGACGACGGCTGGTCGAAGACCGTTGCCCACCTGCAGCCCGCGACGGAGACGTACCCAAAGAATCCGCTGGGGCCTGACGTACTGCTGTCGCCGGACAAGGTCAGGAAGACGTGGCCGCACCGGCAGGACGTGCCGATGCATTTTGCCCACCCGCGCTTCGGCGCAATCCTGGCAAGCCAGGCCGACAAAAAGAAACGTTGAAAATAAACAGGGATCCCTAAAAAGGTGTCAGGTTTATTTTCCTTAAAAAGGTGTCTAAAAAGGTGTCAGGTTTATTTTTGGGAAGAT
>DATICC010000253.1:0-3130 GCA_035457045.1 Woeseiaceae bacterium
ATGATCCATGGGGAGCATGTCGCTACCCTGGAGCCATCCGTCAGCCACGACGGAGTTTCCATCACCCGGGTCGAGAGAACCGGGAATACCAACTACCTGTTCGTCTACCTCGACATCGCTCCGGATGCCTTGCCGGGCGAAGTGCAGCTCGTATTCGACAATGCCGGCAAGCGACTGTCCCGTTCATTCACCCTGTTGCGGAAGAACGCCGATCCTTCCCACGCGGCGGGGTTTTCTTCGCGGGATGCCGTTTACCTGATAACGCCGGACCGGTTCGCAAACGGCAAGCCGCAGAACGACAACGTTCAGGGCATGGCGGACCAGGCTGACCGCAGCAAACCTGGCGGCCGGCACGGCGGCGACATCCAGGGGATCTCGGATCGCCTCGACTACATCCGGAAAATGGGTTTTACCGCAATCTGGCTGAATCCGTTACTGGAAAATGCCATGCCGTCCTATTCGTATCATGGCTATTCTACGACGGACTTCTACCGGGTCGACCCCCGCTACGGCAGCAACGAGGAGTACCGCGAGCTGGTTGCCAGGGCCAGGAGCGTAGGCATCGGCGTCATCATGGACATGATCGTCAACCACAGCGGCAGCGAACACTGGTGGATGGCAGACCCGCCGTCCGATACCTGGATCAATTTTCCGCATGAATACGTCGAGACCTCGCACCAGCACACGACCATCCAGGATCCGTACGTGTCACAAGCCGATCTGCAAAAATTTGCCGACGGCTGGTTCGTGCCGACGATGCCGGACCTGAACCAGCGCGATCCGCTTCTCGCCGACTACCTGGCACAAAATGCGCTGTGGTGGATCGAGTATCTCGGCCTCGCCGGTATCCGCATGGACACCTACCCCTATCCCGACAAGGACTACATGACCGAATGGACACGGCGCGTCATGCTGGAGTACCCGCAGTTCAACGTTGTCGGCGAAGAGTGGAACTTCAATCCGGCGATCGTCTCGTACTGGCAGCGCGGCAAGGCCAACCACGACAGTTACGTGTCATACCTGCCGAGCCTCATGGATTTTCCTCTTCGCGAAGTCCTGCGCGATTCCCTCCTTGGCGAAGACCGGGGCGGCCGAAGCAGCTGGGAACCGCTATACCAGGTGCTGGGCAGCGATTTCCTGTACCCGGATCCCCGGGCGCTGGTCGTGTTCGCCGACAATCACGACATGAGCCGGATCTACACCCAGCTTGGCGAGGATTACGACCTTTTCCGCATGGCGATGGTGTACGTACTCACAATTCGCGGCGCTCCGCAGATCTACTACGGCACGGAAATCCTGATGACCAACCCAGGCACCGACGATCACGGCGTCATCCGCAGCGACTTTCCCGGCGGCTGGCCCGGCGACGAGGTCAACGGTTTTTCCGGCAATGGCCTGTCAGGACAACAGGTAGCGGCGCAACAGTTCCTGCAGCATTTGCTGAGCTGGCGTCGCGACAAGAAGGTCATACACGACGGTGACCTCATGCACTACAGCCCGGTCGGGCCGGTGTACGCATACTTTCGCTACGACGAAACAGCACCCGAAACGGACACCGTGATGGTCGTGTTCAACAAGGGCGACGAACCGGTCGCTATCGATACATCGCGCTTCGTGGAAAGGATCGGCAACCGGACCCGGGCCTATGACGTGCTGACGCAACGCCGCTTCACCCTCGGTAGCTCGATTGTATTGGATGCCCGGTCGGTGCAGGTGCTGGAACTGCAGGACTGAATTCGAATGACCGCAACGCGACAGGCCCTACGCCCGCTGCTGGCCGCGCTGACACTCGCTGTACTCGTTGCCTGCCCGCAGCAGGAGGGGGACACTGGCGACGATGTGGCCAAATCGTTGCCGGCGGGCGGCAAACCGGTCGTCTACCAGGTGTTTACCCGGCTCTTCGGCAATCAGGCGACCACGAACAAACCGTGGGGCACGATCGAGGAAAACGGGGTCGGCAGGTTTGCCGACTTCACTGACGCGGCGCTGGACGGCATTCGCGAACTCGGCGTTACTCACATCTGGTACACGGGCGTACCGCATCACGCGCTGATTCGGGACTATTCCGCTATCGGCGTCGGCGACGACGATCCGGACGTGGTGAAGGGCCGCGCCGGTTCGCCTTACGCGGTCAAGGACTATTACAACGTCAACCCCGATCTCGCGACCGATCCGGCGCGTCGGTTAGAGGAATTCGCAGCGCTAATCGAAAGGACGCATCGCCACGGCATGAAGGTCATCATCGACATCGTGCCGAACCACGTTGCGCGGAACTACCAGTCTGTATCGCGTCCCCATGGCATCGAGGATTTCGGCGCAAACGACGACACGTCCGTCGAATGGGCACGCGACAACAATTTTTACTATGTCGTCGGTGAGGACTTCGTGGTACCGCAATCTCCCGGCGACTACCAGCCGCTCGGCGGTGAACCGCACCCGCTGGCCGACGGTCGCTTCGCCGAGTCGCCGGCAAAATGGACCGGAAACGGCGCCCGGACGGCAGAACCCGACTTCGAAGACTGGTTCGAGACCGCCAGGATCAACTTCGGCGTCCGCCCCGATGGCAGCCGCGCCTTCGACACATTGCCCAATGCGGCCCGAGACTGGTCCGTGTCCGGACACGTCGAATTCTGGCGCAACAGGGACGTGCCTGACAGCTGGACGAAGTTCCGCGACATCGCTTTCTACTGGCTGGACAAAGGCGTGGACGGCTTTCGTTTCGACATGGCCGAAATGGTACCGGTCGAGTTCTGGAGTTTTCTCAATTCCGCCATCAGGCAACGCAATCCGCACGCCTTCCTGCTGGCCGAGGTCTATGACCCGGCGCTCTATCGAATCTACCTGCAACTCGGGCGCATGGACTACCTGTACGACAAAGTCGGCTTCTACGACACGATGAAGTCGATCATGCAGGGCACGGACAGCACCGACAACCTGGCCAAAGTGCACGCCGAAGTGCTCGATATCGACCAGCACATGTTGCACTTTCTCGAGAACCACGACGAGCAGCGCGTCGCGAGCGCCGGTTTTGCCGGGAACGCCGACAAGGGCCGTCCGGCCATTGTCGTTTCGGCGCTGATCGGCCGCTCTCCGACGATGATCTATTTTGCGCAGGAAGTCGGCGAGCGCG
>DATICC010000254.1:0-2946 GCA_035457045.1 Woeseiaceae bacterium
GCGAAGGCGATGAGGGCGCCGACATCGCGCAGGGCTGCGCCGCGCTGTCGGCGTGGGACCGCACCGCGAACGTCGACAGCGTCGGCGTGCCGGTGTGGATCGAATTCTGGAAGGTCGCGAGCGCAATCGAGGGCCTGTACACCATTCCGTTCAACGCCGCCGACCCGGTCGACACGCCGCGCGGTATCGCAACGAACAATGCGGAGGTCCGAGCCGCCGTGCGTAGTGCACTCGCCAAAGCGCAGGCCGTATTGCACGATGCCGGCATTCCTTTCGATGCACCGTGGGGGCAGGTCCAATATGCGAAACGCAACGGCACCAACATCCCGATCCCCGGCGCCCCGGGTTCCTCCGGCATGTTCAGCTACATCATTTCCCGGCTGAGCAAGGGCGAGGGCTACACGCCGATCGTCACCGGCAACAGTTACATCCAGGTCGTATCCTGGGATGAAGCCGGAGAGCTGCAGGCGCAGGGCATGCTCACTTACTCGCAGTCACCCGAACCGGAATCCCCGCACTACTCGGATCTCACGGAACTGTATTCGCGCGGCGAGTGGATCGACTTTCCGTTCAGCGAAGAGGAGATACTCGCGGATCCGAACCTGCGGACGCTGAAGCTGAGCGGCAACTAGTTCCCGCCGTGCTGTTTCCTCAATTGACCAGCAAGGCGATGAAAATGCCCCCGCACATCAACGTGAACATGAGGCTGTGGATGAACGGATGACCGGCGTGTCTTTTCGGTCCGCCAACACCGTCACCTGGCGCAAAACCGACCAGCAACGCCACTGCAGGAAAGAGCCCGAGCGGTGACAGCCAGGCGCTGATGCCGACATCACGAAATCGCGCTGCGAGGCTCGTGAGGATCACCGCCATCGACATCGCAAGGACGATGCCCGCAGACAGCGGGCTCTGGAAAAGCGGCGACAGTGTCATCGCAGACACGCCGGCAACAATGAATACTGAAAACGGCAGCCGCCCGAGGGTAAACGTCTTAAATCGTTTTTGCCTGATCATGGTTCGAAGCTGCTCCGGCCTGGACAGACCGGAACAGCTTACGAACGACAGGGCTCACCGTATGGTGAATGTCCGTCAGGCTTTTGGCTTAATGCCGCAGATTGTCGCGGCGGATCTTTGCTACTTGCCCCCGCCCGAGGTTACCGCCTCCATCACGTTTTCGAGGTTGAAGCTGCCGGGTTTTTGCCGCGGTGGAAAGTCCTTGAAACTTTGCAGCCATTGCCCGACATAGGCCCCGGCCGGCGCCAGCAGGAAGACGCGTTCGACGCGCCACTGCTCATAGCCCATGCCCTCGTGGTCCGCGCGCTCGAAGGGGTCGCTGCGCAGATTGAACAGCTTCGGCAGACGCAGGGTGACGAACGGTTCCTGCCAGACGTCCAGGCCATGACCGCGCTGTTCCATGAACACCATCTTCCACTGGTTGTAGCGCAGTGCCGCAACGCTGCCGTCGTCGGTCCAGTAGATGAACTCCTTGCGCGGCCACTCGGCCTCGCCCTTAAGCGCGGGCAACAGGTTGTAGCCGTCGAGGTGCACCTTGTAGCGCGTCTTGTCGACCCGCATGCCTTTCAGCAGGTTCTCTTTAACGGCCGGGTCACCGGCCGCGGCGAGTAAAGTCGGCAACATATCCTCGTGAGCGCCGATGTCGTTGATCACGGTGCCGGGCTCGATGACGCCCGGCCAGCGGATGATCGCGGGAACGCGATAACCGCCTTCCCAGTTCGTGTTCTTCTCGCCGCGAAACATCGTGGTACCGCCGTCCGGCCAGGTCATGGCCTCGGCACCATTGTCGGTGGCGTACATGACGATGGTGTTCTGCTCGAGGCCGAGCTCCTTCAGCTTCGCCAGCACCTGCCCGACGTGGACATCGTGTTCCACCATGCCGTCCGGGTAAATGCCGAGGCCGGTCTTGCCTACGGATTCAGGCTTTAAGTGCGTCCAGATGTGCATGCGCGTGGAATTCCACCACAGGAAGAACGGTTTGTTCGCCTGCTGGGCCCGCTCCATGAAGTCGAGCGCTCTCGTGGTGACCTCGTCATCGATGGTTTCCATGCGCTTTTTCGTCAGCGGGCCGGTATCGGTGATGCGGCCGTCGGCGTAGCTCAGGATCACGCCCCGCGGGCCGAATTTCTGCTTGAACTCCGGATTCTTCGGATAGTCGGGATTCTCCGGCTCCTCTTCAGCATTCAGGTGATAGAGATTGCCGAAAAATTCATCGAAACCGTGGGCGGTCGGCAGCATCTCGTCGCGATCGCCGAGATGGTTCTTACCGAACTGCCCGGTCATGTAGCCCTGCGCCCTGAGCAGGGTCGCGATAGTCGGGTCTTCCTTTTTCATCCCTTCCGGCGCACCCGGCAAACCGACCTTGGTAAGGCCGGTGCGTATCGGCGACTGCCCGGTGATGAACGCTGCGCGACCGGCGGTGCAACTCTGCTGCCCGTACCAGTCGGTAAATACCGCGCCTTCCTTCGCAATGCTGTCGATGTTCGGGGTGCGATAGCCCATCATGCCCATGTTGTAGGCGCTGATATTGAACTGCCCGATGTCGTCACCCCAAATGACTAGGATATTCGGCTTTGCGCTTTGTGCATTGGCAGCACCCGCAAAAATCGGCGTGATGACTACCGCTAATAGCATGCCCCGCACAGTTGCCCTGACCACTCGCTTCATATTTTCTCGCTCCGGTATTCCTGTTTCTTGTTGCTGTTCGACTGGCCCGCGAAGTATCCACCCGGGATGCCGGATTGACAAGCCGCCGCCAGGTCGCGGCTTGTTACAGTTGCATGACGATCATCCGAGTTGAAAGGCACGCGGACTTTTCTGTGTCCAGCGCTTGAATGCGCGTGAAAAATTGCTTTGATCGGAGAAACCGAGCAGGTAGGCAATCTGCGCATGCGACAGCTTGCCTTGACGCAGGTATTCCTCGGCAAGACT